>JANOXZ010000701.1:0-8952 GCA_031418695.1 Synechococcales cyanobacterium VAR_35_metabat_10 | reverse complement strand
GCCGGACTAGGCCCTAATACCTGATATAAATCACTACAGTTTATTAGAAAATCGGCAATTCGTTCAGTCTCTGTTTCCACCAACCGACCATCAGCACTACTAAACCGCAGTAACACCATCCGGCCAAAGGGCGGATAATTCAATGATTTTCTGGCATCTAATTCGCTGCCCACGAACTTGTGGTAATCCTGACCAATCACCGCTTGCAAGGTAGGATGCTCTGGGTTGTAAGTTTGGAGGATTGCTTTGCCCGGTCGATCGCCCCGTCCACAGCGACCCGCCACCTGAGTTAAAGTCTGAAAAGTCCGCTCCGCCGCTCGGTAATCGGACATATTCAACAAACCATCCGCAGTTACAATTCCTACCAACGTAACTTGGGGCAAATCGATCCCCTTCGCCAACATTTGCGTCCCCACCAAAATATCCGCTTGACCAGACCCAAAGTTAGTCAAAATCTCCCGGTGCATCCCTTTATTCCGAGTAGTATCGCTATCAAAGCGTAAACAGCGAAGCTGCGGGAAATTAGTGGCTAATTCCTCCATCACTTTTTGGGTACCACTACCAAAAAACTTTAAATAGGTAGATTCACAAGTCGGACATTGCTTAGGTTGCAGCGCACTGTAGTTACAATAGTGACAGCGTAATAACGGCTGACTATGAGATTGGTGATACGCCAGAGACACATCGCAGTGCGGACATTCCAAAGCATTACCACAACTCCGACAACTCACAAAAGTACTGTGGCCACGCCGATGAATAAATAAAATCGCCTGTTCTTTACCCGGTTCTAATTCTTGCAATGCCTGTTTAAGAGCATTACTAAAGATTGATCGATTGCCTTCTTTCAACTCCTGGCGCATATCCACCACCTGCACCGTAGGCAGACCCTGACCAGTCACCCGATCGGGCAAAGCCACATAGCTCCAAGTCCCAATCTCGGCAGCTAACCAGCTCTCCAGCGCCGGGGTCGCAGAACCCAAAACTACCGGGCAACTAATTAAAGCCGATCGCCATTCAGCCACCAACCGGGCATGATAAGTGGGCATTGGCTGATCTTGTTTGAAGCTGCCATCGTGTTCTTCGTCTAAAATAATTAATCCCAAATTTGGCAAAGGCGCAAAAATCGCTGATCGAGTACCAATAACAATCTGGGGCGTGGGCAGTAGCATTTGTCGCCAGCTATCGTAGCGCTCACCGTCACTGAGGGCACTGTGATAAACCAAGACCCGATCGCCAAAACGGGCACGGAATCGATCGGTGAGTTGGGGGGTCAGACCAATCTCTGGCACCAGCATCAGCACTGATTGCTGGCGATCTAAGACCGGTTGAATGGCGTGGAGATAGACTTCTGTTTTACCAGAGCCAGTGACTCCGTGTAGCAAAATTTTCTTCGGTAGTCCCAGCAAATCTACGATGCTCTGGACGGCGCTTTGTTGAGCTGGAGTGAGTTGATAATTCACGGTGGTTTGCCAGATGCCAGAGGTGCGATCGCGGCGCATGATTTCTTGATCGATGATTTGCACATAGCCATCACTCGCCAAGCTTTCTAGAGTCTTTTTGCTAGTCTGAGCTTGTTTCAAATACTCGGTGAGCAGCATCTCACCACCTTGCTGTTGCAGAAAAGCCAGGATTTCTTGTTGGCGTTTGGTCAATTCTCGATTGCGAGGATCACCAGTTAACACCGCCGCTAGTTGCTGCTTTGGTTTGGCAACTTTAGGCGGCTCCAGGTAAGAAACCACTAGTTGAAACTTATGGAGTTGACGCATCCCGGCTCCGCCACCCCGCACCTGCTGCATTAGATATTGCCAGCTATAGTCTCGATCTTCGGTAGCTTTCAACAGCTCGATGATCTTGAGAGCCGTAGGTAACAGGCTCATTTGATAACGCTCTAGTTGATCGGCAGTGCCAATTAACTTTACTCGCCGCTGCGATCGACCTAAAATCCCTGGGGGCAAAGCAATCCGAATCACCTGCATCAGCGGAGTGTAATAGTATTCGGCTACCTGTCGCAGCAAAGTCCAGTAGTCGGCAGAGAAGAACCCAGCACAGACAATTTCGCCGACTTCTTTGATACTGGCGGGGTCTAAGTTAGCCGGAATTTCGGTGCTGGCTCGCACCACGATCGCCCCTAAAATCTGATGGCCAAAGGGCACCGAAACAATATCACCCACCCCAATACTGCGATCGGCGGCATAAGTATACAGTCCTTGGGTGCCGGGGCAATCGACCAACACTTCAACCCATTGGGTCGAGGCAATGTCTGCGGTTAAAGCGGCGGGATTCATGCAGGTCAACGGAGAGAGCGCACAGACTATGATAATACAAAGGTTCGCTTTTTGGATCAACATCGAGGATTAACACAGCAGAAATCCTACCCAGAGCACCGCAAACTGTTAAAGTATGTAAAGCTTTCTGTGTTATCCCCAGTCCCCCGCGTGCAGATCCACTCTACATTTGCAGCTATTGCCAAACCCACCGCCATTGCACTCGGCAACTTCGATGGAGTCCATCGTGGACACCAACGGGCGATCGAGCTACTTTTGAAGCACACCGGTTCTTTACATCCCACGGTAGTCACGTTCGATCCGCATCCCCAGCAGTTTTTTGCGGGTCAGCCGCGCCAGTTATTAACCACTGTGCCAGAGAAGGCCAGTTGCTTGGAGTCTTTGGGTATAGAGCAACTAGTGCTACTGACTTTTGATGAGTATTTGGTGCATCTTACTCCCGCAGAATTTGTCACTAAGATTTTGCATCAAGAATTAGCAGCCCAACAGATTGTGATAGGTGCTGATTTTCGGTTTGGTTATCAGCGAGCTGGTGATGCCACCATGTTGACTAAGCTGGCTGCTGAATATGGCATCGCAACACATATTTTAGAGTTGGAGTTCGATCGAGATAAACGCATTGGTAGTTCTAGAGTCCGGGCGGCGTTGTTGGATGGTGAGTTAAGAGAGGTCGATCGGCTCTTAGGTCGCAGCTATAGTATTTCTGGTTTAGTAGTACCCGGACAGCAACTAGGAAGGACTTTGGGTTTCCCGACAGCAAATATTGACTATCCACCCATCAAGTTTTTGCCCCGTTTGGGTGTTTACTGTGTGCGGGTAGATACCGAGCAAGAACAGCAGCTTCAGGCCGTCATGAATATTGGTAAGCGTCCGACGGTAAATGGTCAAAGTACTTCGGTGGAGGTGCATCTGCTGGATTGGTCAGGGGATTTGTATGGTCAGCAGCTCACTATTTATTTAGATCAGTTTTTACGTCCTGAACAAAAGTTTGCAGGTTTACCAGAACTCACTAGTCAGATTCAGGCAGACTGTGTGGCAGCTAAGGAATTCTATCAATCCAGAAATTATTAAGTCAATTGCATCCGGCGCAAGTGATCAGTGCTGAGCCATGTCGTTCGCGTAGCGTTGCCTTTGGCAATAGTAAGCTATCGAATAGCTATGCTCATTACCTACAATGAAATTTGTTATGCAGACCAGGGAATACTAATTCTAGAGTTCAGCAAGCCCTTGTAATTATGACCATCGCCCCTCCCGCCAAGCCTTACGCTAAAACCACAAATCCTTTACAACAGCTCCAATCAGAACTCAGCCAAGTGGTCATCGGCAAAGAAAAGCCGATCGAACTAGTTCTGATCGCTTTATTAGCTGGCGGCCACGTTTTGCTCGAAGACGTACCGGGAGTGGGTAAAACAGTCTTAGCCAAATCTCTAGCCAAACTAATCGATGGTCGCTATCAGCGGATTCAATGTACCCCCGACTTGTTGCCCACCGATATCACCGGCACCAATATTTGGAATCCGGGCAATCGAGAATTTGAATTCCTGGCTGGCCCAATTTTTACCAATATTTTGTTGGCCGATGAAGTCAACCGCGCTACTCCCCGCACCCAGTCAGCCCTGCTAGAAGTAATGGCCGAGCAGCAAGCGACGATCGATGGCCGCACTCACCCCATTGCCCGCCCTTTCTTTGTGGTAGCAACCCAAAACCCAGTGGAATATCAAGGGACTTTTCCGTTACCCGAAGCCCAAATGGATCGGTTTATGATTTGCTTGAGCCTGGGCTATCCCAACGCTGCCGAAGAAGTGCAGATGCTGCAAGGCATTAATCAGCGGGAATCTGGCAAGAGCGTAGCACCCTGTTTGACTGCTCAGCAGTTAGCTGAACTTTCTGCCCAAGCCCGATCGATCAGAGTAGAAACTGTTTTACAGCAATATATTGTCAACCTAGTCCAAGCCACGCGTCGTCACCCTGATGTGTTATTGGGAGTCAGCCCTCGTGGTTCGATCTCACTCCATCAAGCCGTCCAAGCCCGCGCCCTGATTCAAGGCCGAGACTACGCTACTCCTGACGATGTGAAGTTCTTGGCTCCTTACGTTTTGACTCACCGGATTGTGACTAATAGCAGCAAGCGCAGCAGCCAAATTGTTGATGCTGTTTTACACGAAACTGCGGTGCCATAAGAGTTAATAATCTCCGAACACCAAAAGCCCCTCAATATTAGAGGGGCTTTTTGTGATCGATCAAAGTTGCCCAAGAAAATAAGAGCTGCCCCTATGCAAACCAAAGGTTTGTGTTAGAATCCGCCTAGCCTGTATTCCCCCGTAAAAATCAGGCCAGAAAACCGGCTAAAACCTTTCGTCTGGGCTGACCTGACAGCAAAATCTATCCCTATGTCTAACTATCAATTACAGTGGCTCGATCGCTTGCAGCAAGTTCCTCAATCGGCCTGGGATGCCCTAGCTATGCCGCTGAAAACGCCGTTTTTAGAGTGGGAATGGCTAAGTAACCTGGAAATCTCGGGCAGTGTGCGAGCAGAGACTGGTTGGCTACCTCGTCACTTAACGGTGTGGGAAGGTACTACCTTGGTAGCTGCGGCACCGCTGTATCTGAAAGGACACAGTTACGGCGAGTTTGTCTTTGACCAGCAATGGGCAGATGTGTCCCAAAGATTGGGAATTCGCTACTATCCCAAGTTAGTGGGGATGACTCCCATTACCCCAGCAGAGGGCTATCGCTTTTTGATGGCGGATGGCATCGATCAGTTAGAGATGACTGCATTGATGATGGGTGAGATTGATAAATTTTGCATCGCCAATGGGATCTCTGGCTGCCACTTTTTATATGTAGACCCTACTTGGCAGGGGGCGATCGAACAACAGGGTTTCAGTCCGTGGCTGCACCATAACTATATTTGGCAGAACGATAGTCATCAAGATTTTGATTGTTACCTCAAGAATTTCAATGCCAATCAGCGCCGCAATATTAAGCGCGAACGCAAGGCCGTCGCAGAAGCTGGGCTGACATTGAAGCCACTGACTGGTGAGGAGTTGGGGGGTAAGATGTTACCGCTGATGTATGAGTTTTATGCGGATACCTGCGATAAGTTTGGCTATTGGGGCAGTAAGTATCTCACACCAGAGTTTTTTGCATCGCTATATCCTAACTATCAACATCGGGTAATGTTGATGGCGGCTTTTGAAGAAGGGGTAGAGCATCCGGTGGGGATGTCTTTTTGTATCTATAAAGATGAGCGACTATATGGTCGCTATTGGGGAAGTAAACAAGAGATAGATTGTCTACATTTTGACGCTTGTTACTATTCGCCTATTGAGTGGTCGATCAGCAAGGGAATCCAGCTATTTGATCCGGGAGCCGGGGGTAGACACAAGAAGCGAAGGGGTTTTCCGGCTACGCCGAACTATAGTATGCACCGTTTTTATAATCCTCGGTTGGAGCAGATTATTTTGCCTTATATTCGGGAGGTGAATAAGATGGAGCGCCAAGAAATTGAGGCGATAAATCAAGATCTGCCGTTTACACCGAAAGAAGTGGAGTTTGCGGAGTTTATTGGCTCTGTGCCATAATTTAGACATGCAAAATTAGATATAAAAATACTTAGTTAAGGGATATTCGGATGAATACCTATGCGATCGATTTTAGCAATGTGGTCAGTTTGAGTGATGAGCAGTTTTATCAGCTCTGTCGCAATAACCCCGACCTCAAGTTTGAACGTAGTGCCCATGGAGATTTGATTATTATGCCCCCTACTGGTGGAGATACTGGCCGTTGCAACCATGAACTTGGTGTGGATTTTGGTATTTGGAATCGTCGATCGAAGTTGGGGGTATGTTTTGATTCTTCGACTTGTTTTAAGTTTCCCAATGGAGCCGATCGATCTCCAGATGTTTCTTGGATTTTGCAAGAACGTTGGGATGCTCTCAGTGAGCAGCAGAAAGCTAAGTTTCCCCCGATCGCTCCAGATTTTGTGCTGGAGTTGATGTCGCCGACTGATACTTTGCCAGAGACTCAGGCCAAGATGCGGGAATATATGGAGAACAAGGTGCGGCTAGGTTGGTTGATAAATAGAAAAAGTCGAACTGTAGAGATTTATCGATCGGGTCAGGAAGAAGCCGAGGTTTTGGTGTCTCCTTTAGAATTATTCGGTGAGGATGTGTTGCCTGATTTTACGTTGAGTACAGGGATACTTTGGTGATGAGGGTCTTTAATTCACCATATTTTTGATATTCGATTCTCAGAATCGAGGTTATATTGGGATTGTATTTTGCAAGCTGCTGTAAAACTATGTCTGTCATTCAGATTCGGGAACAAGGCGTAGTCGAGAATGGCTTTGAGGTATCGCTGTATGTTGATGGTCAAGATTATGGGCAGGTCGTAGTTAGGGCACCTTTTGCTGATCAGCCCCAGAAGGATGCTGATTTGACTTGGTATTTTGAAAAGTGGCTGCGGATGCCGTTTGTGGATAAGGTGCGGGCAGCTCGATCGGCCTCTAGTGTGCGGGAATATGTGTGAGTTTGTTTGAGCAGGTGTTTGCCGATCGACATGCCTACAGTGCTTACGATCGACTCAAAAATGACCTGGATAATTTGGAGATTGAGATTATTGGTGCTGCGGCAGATTTTCAGGCATTGCAGGATGGTTTTAAAAATTACTATCGTGGCTTTGCAAGTTTTTATGTCAAATGCATAAATTCCAATAGCCCCCAAAGAAAACAAGTAGGCATTCGTCTTTGCCGTCTCGAATACGAGAATCTTTATGCTGCTCTGCAAACCGTCTGAAAAAGAATGAGAGTTTTACTGATATTTGTTGTTGTCTCTATAAGTATTTCCTAGTTATCAGTGATAAACAGAGCATGTTGAAACTTGCGGAGGAAATTAACGAGGCTTTGGGAGAATTTCCTGTTGAATTTACACAAGGCGAATTGGAAGAAGAGGTGATGATTGCTCTGGATTTGTTAGCTCATGCCTATCTAGAGACAAAGCAGTTTGATCGAGCCAAGCAAAATTACCAAAAGAAGCTAGAGGTTATTTCTGCTCTGCAATCTATTGATGCGAGGCGAAAAGGCATAGCTACAGCCAGTACTTATCATAATTTGGGATTAGTGGCACAGGAATTGAGGGAATGGGATGATGCTCGTCATAACTATCATCAATCTCTCGCAATATGTGTGGAATTCGGAGATAAATATTCACAGGCCAGCACTTATTATCAGTTGGGTAGAGTAGCCGAAGAAGTAGGAGACAATCAAGAAGCAATCAACAGCTATTTACAGGATCTAGCCATTACAGCCGAATTTAACAATGAGCATAGCTTAGGCATCTCAATGAGAAATCTTGCCCGTTTTTATAAATCGACTCCAGACTCACAACTACTTATATCTGTTGCTGAAATCTTTGGAGCCAGCGAAGCAGAGGTTCAGCAAGGCTTCGATTCAATGGATCAGGGCACCTAAGCAAAATATCCCTCCGGAAAAGTTAGCAGCAGCCCCGAAAAACTGAGCATCTCCCCTCCTCCCAAAGATGGCTAGCAAACCCGAGCGTCATAGTCCAAAAGCCGCACCAAAGCTAAAAACTGGTCGCTACTACTTTCCCTACCACCCCGACTCAGTTAGCAAAGCCAGAGCGCTCCGCAAAAACATGACCCCGGCAGAGCGACAGCTTTGGGGTTACTTGCGTGCCTTGGTGCCCAGAGTTTTACGCCAAAGGCCGATCTCAAAACCACTGAAAATCAATAGACGAATGATCCAAAGCTAACTAGGAATCTAAAGAACCAAAGCGAGCCTTGTAAGCAGCCAATTGAGCAGACAGCTCAACAGCTTCCTGCTCGGCGATCTTCATTCTAGCTTGCAGCTCTACTGGCCACAACAGCTTTTCTCCGGTATCTAATTGATAGAAGGCAATAAGAGCAGTAGGTGAACTTACCAAACTGCTATCTACTTCTAATTTCAATTGTAATACCAAGCTAATATTGTCTGTAATCAGTTGATATTCACCATTTTCTAATCGATAACCACGCAGTTGCTCCTTAATCCATTCACCTTTAGGGTCAAACTGCCAATATTCTTGTACTCCAATCTGGGCATAAAGTTCCTTCTTTGGTCCATCATCTTCTTTCTTGGTGCCAGGAGAAGTCATCTCAAAAGTAATACTGGGAACCGAGCCTTCTTCCCAGATTTTGTAATTATCTCGGCCACCTGGTTCCACATCAAAAATGACAAATACATCTGGAGCGACCCGCTTGCTGGGGCTGCCTTGCTCGTAGTATAGGTACTGGTTGCCCAAAACAGTTGCCTGTTGCCCCTGCAAATATAACCGGAGCACCTCGATCGTCATCAAAATAGCATACAGATGGGCAAAGGTTTCAGCCACGGGCTGTCCGTCTCCAGTAGGGTAATGAATAGCAGTATTAGTAGCAACCGTCATAGGCCACCTCTGACTGAGCAATAGATATTTGGTAATTCATTTTAACTCAACTGTTACATCGAACTTAAGCAATAGAACAACACTGATCTTGTAAAATAAAATAACTATCCTACCATCATTTTTTATGATCACCCTCAGCCCCACCGAAATCTCCACCGCTCAGCAACTATTAGCCAACTACGCACCAGCCCAAGAAACCCTCACCATCCTCATCGCCAATAATGGCG
>JANOXZ010000700.1:0-6243 GCA_031418695.1 Synechococcales cyanobacterium VAR_35_metabat_10 | reverse complement strand
CAGCGGCATTTGGCTGAGGTGGAGCAAAAGATCGGGGTGTTCAATGAGGCTGTTGAGGGTATCAATAGTTGTTTGGAAATGATGCAGCTCGATCGGCATCGGTTGCCAACATTGAATCAGGCTGATTTGTTGTTGGTGAATACTGGCTCTAACGATGTCAAAAATGCTCCTGTTTACGAGGCTGAGTTGGTGATGGCTGGGGATAATAATTAGTTGTTTTAGCTCGATCGGCTTCTTTCTATGGGGGTCGATCGAGATCTATTGCTTGATTTAATTCTTTTACTTGTATCTACACTCAAACCAAATTATGAACAACCAAAACAAACAAATAATTCCCAATTTACAGGCTGTTGCTCATTGTTCAGATGGAACTTTCCTAATTAGTGATCTGTTGGAAAATTTAAAACCTCCACTAGATGATCAAGAATCATTTATCAATCAGCTCAAGACATTGCACTTAGAACTAAAGGCTGGAGGGTATTCCAGAGATCACTATCGGGACAAAATAGAAGCTTTCATTGAGAACAATACTATCATTGAAAATAAAGAAATAGCAATCATAGAACTGTTTGAAGATGGTATAGATTGTAACTTACTGCAACCTGATGGCAAAGGGTGGCAAAAAGGGAAGCTGACAATGTACTTTCAATTTACTCCTGAAGAAAGTGAATCTATCTTAACAAAAGAAAAATCAACAGAAATAAACCACTCTCCATTGGATGAAATCCGGCAGTTGGCGAATAGTCTGCCGATCGATCAAAACTAAATAACCATCATGCCAAAGAAATCTAAGCGCATCAGCTTTCCTGAAGAAGTTCGGGAATATGTTTTTCAGCGAGATAACCACCAATGTCAGAGCTGTGGCCAGACCAAGAAACTGTCGATCGATCACATCATCCCCCTAGCTAGCGGCGGTAGCAACGATATCAGCAACCTGCAAACCCTCTGTGGCTCCTGCAACAGCAGCAAAAAGCACCACTTTGATCCGAGGTTCGATCGAAGGTATACATAGGATTTTTGAATTCATGGCTACGTAGGTTGAGCGGAACCGAAACCCACGTAGCTAGAACCGTTAAAAGTATAGTTATTTAGTCGTCTTTGGGTGCAATAAAGTCAGTAAGCGATTTTTTCCAAGTATTTAGACGATCTCCCGGTTCCTTATTTTCCTTTGTACCCGATCGACGATTCTCCCTAGGCTCATCATTATCATCCCGATGACTTTGACCCTTCACTCGATCGATTAACATAGCCGCCTGTTGCTTCGCAGTATTCCCAATCCCACTGAGCCGCGACTCAATGCCACTAGTGATCGCACTCATGCGATCGTTAATCATCCGCCCCACAATCCTTTCTACCTCAGCCTCAGTCATGCCACCATAGGCCACCAAACTACTTTCTGTCGGCGGAGCAGTGGGAATCGGAGAGCGAGTAGACTGACTCGCAGTACTAGCTGCTGGACTATACGCCCCCATTTTGCCCGCATCCATCAGCTTCCAAGTCAACGGCACCGTCGGCAACATCTTTACCAACGCCGGTTGCAGCAAGTTAAAACTAGCTCCATCGCCCTCTTTGGGCAAATCGAAACACAGATTTATAGAACTAGTTCGATCAAACGAAATTTTCTTCAGGGGGTTTGGCACCAACCAAGCGTTATCGGGGGCAGCCGATAAGGGCAACAGCCAATAGTTGCCTCGGTTCATCCGCTCAAAAGTCACAGGGCTATCGGCATGGTCGTAGCTGGTGGCGGTGATGGTGGCATCGATCGCGTAGGCACTAAACAAATTGGGCACATCGTTATAGATGGCAATGAACTTCTCGACAGGAATACTCAGCCGCTCTACTTCGGCCATTACCGCTGGGTCAAAGACCTCTTTGGTGCGCTGCAAATTCACCGGCAACTCACCGCGCTTGAGAGATTCTATTAGTCGATCGAGGTGTGCCTCGATTTCTTGCAGGTGTTGGGCGTTGTTTTTTGGCATATTCCCTCTGAAGTTCACCGATCAGCCTATATTTTACCGCAGTGGTTGAGGTGTATTTTACCCCGTTGGAGAGTGCAACAAAATCTGACAGATTGCATCTAATCGATCGCCTTGCTTGCACCAGAGCCGATCGACACCAACTTCACACAATCGCGTCCCTGTCGTTTCGCCTCATACAAAGCCTCATCGGCAGCCTGAATCACATCATCCACCTGCAAACTAGCATTGGGAACACAGGTCGCAACACCCAAACTGACCGTCACATAGCCACAAACCGCAGAACCACCATGAGGAATTTGCCGTTCTTGGAGGCTTTTGCGCACCAACTCAGCCACATGAGCTGCACCCATGGCATCAGTTTCTGGCAACAAAATTATAAACTCCTCACCCCCATAGCGAGCCACCAGATCACCAGCCCGACCTACTACAGTCAATAACAGCTTAGCCACCTGCACCAAACAGGCATCACCAGCCACATGTCCGTAGGTATCGTTATACTTTTTAAACTCATCAATATCCAGCAAAATCAGCGAAAATGGCTTTTGGTTGCGTTTACAACGTCGCCATTCCAATTCCGAAGCCTCTTTGAAGTGGAGTCGATTAGAAATAGCCGTGAGCTGATCTTCACGGGCTTGGCGTTTGAGTTGAACTTCTAGGCGTTTTCGATCGCTAATCTCCGTAACAATCATGCCCACCTTAAATGGCTGCTGCTGAGCATCTAAAATCGGAAAATAGGACATCAACCAGGTTTGGTTGTCCTCTGGCTGTCCAGAAACAATCCGAGTTTCTTCCCGATTCAAAATTGGTTGGCCAAATGATAGTACATACTGATGTATGTATCCTAAATTAGTAGCTAGATCAGGAATAATTTGCTGAATTGTTTTTCCTAAAGGATCATCGATCGAAGCTCCATTCCAATCTGCCAATAGTTGATTCACCTGTACATACTGAAACTGCTGATCGATAATCCCTAGACCCACTGGAGCCGACGAAAAAAAGCCATCGACGATCGCCTTATTTTCTTGTAGTTCGGCTGTACGACTTTCTACTTGTTGCTCCAAAGAGGCTAATGTGTTTGCTAGCGCCAACTCTGCTGATTTTCGCTCATGTACAACAGCAGCCAACACTAAATTTGTGATCGAACATACCGCCATAAAAGACTGCAAAAGCAAAAGAGATCGTGTTGGAGAGCTACTGACATACGGCCCAAATCCACGAGCCGTAGCCCAAATTGCAATTATTGAGATGAAGCTGACAAACAAGCTAGTAAACAAACTACCCGATCGAAAAACATTCCACATGAGAAGTGGTAAGAAAATATACTCAAGTGGGTAGCCTTGAATGAATATTATCCAAATCAATCCTAAATTAATGCCACAAGTCAGGGCTATTTCGATCCAGTGTAGACGTAGTTTAAACCATGCTTGCTGTTGCCATAAAAGTAACGGAGGTGTAAATAGTAAGCCAGCAACCGTTGTTGATAGATACCAGGTAAGCCAAGAAAAACCATAGTTCTCCCAAGGTGAAGACTGAATTAAAGATAAGCTCGTGATACCGATGGTGGCAGATATTAGTGGACCAACCAGCATCGACAAAATAAAATTTACTACCGAACGTAGTTGGTTAAAAGCAGGCAACGAACCCGTTAACCATTTAAGAATGGATATGTTGACTGTAGGCTCAAGACAATTAGCAACAGCAATTGCCATATTGATAAAAATGAAATTCGGTAGCGAAAGGGGTGGATTCATCGTCAGAAAATCTGGCAACGAGGCAAACATTGACCCTAGTGCAATTCCGGGCAAAGTCTTTACTCCAAACCAAACTACTAGTGCGGTGGCGAATCCTGATGGAATCCAAACGGCTGTGACTTTGCCGGGTAAAGTGGCAAACGAAACGCTTAAGTTGGCCGCGATGCTATAAGCGATCGCCACAGCCAGACTGAAAGCGATAAATTTCATCGATCGAATTAACAAGGAGCTAGGAGATTGCTGATGAGTTGCTTTCAAACGTAAAAAATGTAACATCAAGCCTACAGAGCAAGAATGAGAGTAAATTGCCGCCCTAGAACATTGTGAGCACTTGATCTATCAATGCTATCTAGGCAACAATCAGAATACTACACTATGTTCCATAGACAAACACCTAGGATTGAGTCCCTAGATATATAGCCATTAATTGTTTCATCGATCCAAGTAAAACTTCAACATCGCCGCTTGCTTGGAGAATCTCGGCTTCTTGCTGAATCAAGTAACTAATGCCTTTATATAAAGCCTTCATCACCCGCGCCATTTCCTGACTTTGTGATTGCTCAATCTGGGGATAAACTCGCTGCAACAGATCTTGAATAGTAGCTAAAATCTCTTGATCCATTCGTTTGGCAGCATCAGCCAAAACACCACTATTTTCTACGCTGGCCTGCAAATAGCGAAAAGCCGGATGACGACGCTCAAAAGCAATCATTGGGTCGATCACCCGATCGACTATCATCTGCTCATTTAAACCCGAGACATCCTGCTGCAAAGCCTCCAGAGTATTAGCAGCCAACTGCTGCATATATCGATCGCTCAGCGCCACCAAAATCGATTCCTTATTAGCAAAGTACTGATAAATAGAACCCACCGCAATCTGTGCCCGATCGGCGATGGCATTAGTATTAATCGCCTCAGTACCCCCTGCCACCAAAAGATCAGCCGCTGTATCCAAAATTAAATCGCGGCGCTGTTGTCCTCGCTGACCATAACGACGTGGTGTGACCATTTCAGGATCGGGGGGTTGACGATGTGAGCTTTTGCTCATAGGATAAAAACAAATGATGTGAATAAAAGCTCACCTTGCCAGCAGCGAGCTACCTAGCCAACCCACCAAATTCGGAGGACATTACTATGACCATTAAAACCGCTTTTGTCACTGGTGCCACCGGCCTACTTGGTAATAATCTCTGTCGTGGATTGGTCGCTCAGGGTTGGCAAGTGAAAGGATTAGTGCGATCGATCGACAAAGCCCACAAATTATTTCCAGACAGCAGCATCGAATTCATCGTTGGTGATATGGAAAATGTCACAGCCTTTGCCCCTGCTTTAGCTGGAGTCGATATAGTTTTCCACACCGCAGCCTTTTTCAGAGAATACTACCAGCCCGGTAATCATTGGGAAACCATGAAGCGCTTAAATGTGGATGCCACCATGGAGCTGTTCCGAGCAGCCCAGACTCAAGGCGTGCAAAGAGCTATATTCACTTCTTCCAGCGGCGTGATTCAAACCCAGCCTGGTAAACTGGCTACTGAAGCTGCTGAATACAACGCATTTGCCACCGAAAATCTCTATTTCAAAACCAAGATCCTCGCTGAGCAAGAAATATATCGTTTCCTAGAAACCAGTAGTCTTGATGTGGTGATGATTTTGCCCGGCTGGATGATGGGTCCAGGCGATGCAGCGCCTACTTCCGCAGGACAATTAGTTCTGGACTTGATGGCGCGCAAACTGCCCGGTTTGGTTGATGGTGGATCCTCTTTGGCCGATGTGCGGGATGTGGCCAAGGTGATGATTGCAGCAGCGGAAAAAGGGAAACGGGGCGATCGATATCTTGCTGCTGGAGCCTTAGCGACCATGACAGATATTGCCCGGGAAGTTGAAAAAGCATCGGGGGTAAAGGCTCCAGGCATGATGATGCCCAGTTGGTTTGCGCTGTCGATCGCCAATCTCTCCGAAAAATGGTCAGGTCTCACTGGTAGTAAAAACCCCATGCCCCCAGCCGGAATTCGCACGCTGATGGAAAAATCTCAGCTCAGTTCAGTCAAAGCCAAACAAGAACTCGGAGCCACCTTTAGACCTCTGGGAGAAACCATTAAAGACACCGTAGCTTGGTATCAAAGTCATCCCGACTTGTAATAGACCAAAACTCACTACAAGGTTGCGATGGTTAACTGAATTAATGTCATCAAACCATAGATCCCTATTTGATCCCTTTGAAGTTTGCTCAGGTTTGATTACCTACAAAATATCCCGGCTACCTACGCGAAAGGTGGCCGGGTATTGTTTGAGCTAAGCTCAGATCGAAATTAACGGAAGCGCTTCTTGCGACGAGCAGCAACAGCTTTGCGCTTGCGCTTTTCTTGGGGAGTTTCAAAATGACGATTTTTCTTTACGTCTGCCAAAATACCTGCTTTCGATACCTGGCGCTTGAAGCGGCGTAATGCCGAATCAATACCTTCGTTTTCACCTAATACTACTTGGGTCATCCTTACTCCTGATGTGTATATACC
>JANOXZ010000699.1:0-9973 GCA_031418695.1 Synechococcales cyanobacterium VAR_35_metabat_10 | reverse complement strand
GGGGTTAAAACTATGTATCGAAAATGGTTTGCGCGAGTGGCTGCACCCAGATTGGTCGCCCACTTTGCCGCAAACCTTGCCCCTGGCAGAAAAAATACTTCAAGTACCGTTGATAGATCTAGAATACACCGAAATTTTGGAGCCGCAATACCCAGAAACCTTGGTGGCGGTGAACATCAGAAGCCAACAGGTTGCAGAGAAAATAGTCAAACTTTCTGATAGATGTGTAGCAATTGTAGCACACAAACATACGTTATCGGGTATGTTAACAGCATTGCTGCCAGCGAATTCCATAATCCCGGAGTTTTTGCCAGCAATGGCGCTAGTTGTAACTTCTGGCGATCGATCTATGGGCAGTTGGCAAATTACAGAGATCTTATAAGGATGTTCACTATCTTCGTGGCTCCAAACTTTGGTACTCCGAACTTTGGTACTCTAAACCTTGGTGCAGGTCACTTCAACAAACTCTCATTCAGCTTGATATGGTAGCAATCGCAATTTTGGCAGCAGGTAAAGGAACCAGAATGAAGTCAGCCCTTCCAAAGGTGCTGCATTCATTGGGCGGTCGCACATTAGTCGAGCAAGTGCTGCGCGGCTGTGTGGATCTTCAGCCCGAAAGACAGTTGGCGATTATTGGTTATCAAGGCGATCTAGTGCGCACGGCTCTAGAGCATTGGCCAAACATCGAGTTTGTGGAGCAGACGCAACAGCTTGGTACGGGTCATGCTGTGCAGCAGCTATTGCCCCACTTGGCAGATTTTACCGGAGATTTGTTGGTACTCAATGGTGATGTGCCGTTGTTGCGACCCAGCACTTTGCAGAAATTGCTGCAAACTCACCAGCAAAACAAAAATGCGGCCACTATTCTGACCGCCAAGATTCCAGATCCTCAAGGCTATGGTCGGGTGTTTTGCGATGACAAAATGCTGTTAAAAGAAATTATCGAACATCGGGACTGTAATGATGTGCAACGCCAGAATAATCGGGTGAATGCTGGAATTTACTGTTTTAACTGGCCGATGCTTCAGGAAGTTTTGCCTAAACTTCAGAGCAATAATGACCAGCAGGAATATTATATTACTGATGCAGTGAACTTTTTGTCGCCAGTGATGGTGGTGGATGCGGAGGATTATCAAGAAATTTTGGGCATCAACGATCGGCTGCAATTATCGGAAGCCTACGATATTTTGCAAACTCGCATTAAAAATCAGTGGATGACTGCGGGAGTCACTTTGATCGATCCGGCCAGTATTACGATCGATGACTTGGTAGAGATTGGTAGCAATGCAATTATTGAACCCCAGACTCATTTGCGCGGAAATACTAAAATTGCCTCGGGGGCAAGAATTGGCCCTGGTAGCTTAATTGAGAACAGCTCGATCGGTGAGAACTCTACGGTGCTGTACTCGGTGGTTTCCGATACTCAGGTGGGTACAGATGTAAAAGTGGGGCCTTATGCTCATCTGCGCCAGCAGGCGATGGTGGGTAATAACTGTCGGGTGGGCAACTTCGTGGAGTTGAAAAAAACCACTTTGGGCAAAGATACTAATGTGGCTCATCTGTCTTATTTGGGAGATGCGACCACTGGTGAACAGGTGAATATTGGTGCTGGGACAATTACTGCCAATTATGATGGGGTGCGTAAGCATCAAACAGTGATCGGGAATAAAACCAAGACTGGTTCTAATACTGTGCTGGTTGCGCCTATAACTTTGGGTAACAATGTGACGGTGGCGGCTGGTTCGACTCTGACGGAAGATGTGGAAAGTGATGCTCTGGCGATCGCCCGTGCCCGTCAGGTGGTGAAGCCCGGTTGGAAACTAGATGGTGCTGGCTAGGGATCAACTTCCAAGCTAAGATGTTGATGAATATTGGAGGTGATATAAAATATTGCCTCCTTTGATTTTTTGTTTGGGCTGCTGTGATTCAGTATCAGGCGATATTTCTAACTTTTTCAGAACTTCCTTTTATCAAGACTTCTATATGGCTCGCTATACCTGTCGATTTTCTATTCCTGCCGATCACGGTAAAATCAGAAAGCCGCTCTGTGACTTGATGAAGGCGTGCAACATGGAAATTATCTACGAGATTGAAGATTACATCATGGGGCGAGAGAATCCTGGTGGAGTGCCTTTTGCTAAGTTGGTGACTACTGAGATTTTGATTGACATCACGATCGCCACGGCAAATTCGGTGGGAATTAAGCTGGTGGTAAAAAATGAGGAACTGCCTTTGAAAGTGAATAATCATTGTCAGCAGGTGTTCCAGGAGATACAGGATGAAGTGGTGAAACGTCATCCTGATTGGATATTGATGCCTGATGAAGAGGAAAATACGGGTGCTTGATTTTTTCTTGACCTATTAACGACTTTGCTCAGCAGTTGCTTATGATTAGAGGAGATCGAAGGCGTTCTCTAATGCGATTTGGGTTGTTAAATTTCAGTAGATTTGCTGTGGTTCTGCCTTCTGGGGTTTTTCCATGAATCTCACCTTCTTTTTGGTAGAAGTGGTCAAGCCAAACTTGGGTACGAGGGTTGAATAAAAAACTGAATTCACCGGTTGTCGGGTCAAACGATCCTAAGTCTGAGCCTTTATGACGGTTGCAACGTAAACAGGTATAAGCTAAGTTGTCAGCAAGGGTTTCTCCTCCATGTTTTGTGGCGATAACATGGTCGATTTCATGGGGATAAAAGCTTACTCCATTGGGAAGAAAGCAATATTCGCAGCAGTGGGCAGCACGTTTTTCAACCTGTCGGCGAAGGCTGTCTGAAATGTATTTCACGATTCAAGCTGAATGTAAGTAAGGCAGATTGCCAGATTTTAGCAAAATGATCAAGTGTTCAATTTGCTCATATTCTTCTAGTTCTTGGGTTTCTTCGGTAGTTAGCAAGTCATTCTTACTCCGATCAAGTAGTTGCCTAAGCCGATTCTGCATGGTTGGAGTCGGGCGAAATGCGGCAATTTGGGCAGGGGATGGTTGGCTGGCCAAGAAGTCTAGAATGTAGCGGTAGACCTGAGCCGGAAGGGTAGATGGCGCTAAACAGCGGTGCAGTAGTTCGGGGATCTGGTCGCGCATGGGAGCCAGTTGCTCCATAAGTTCATCAGGGATTTCAATGGTTAGGGTAGCCATGAATTTGGGGGTGGGAATTGTGGAGTACGGTTTTTCGGTGTTGCTGTTTCGTAATTGTTTACTTATTAATTTAGCATTGCTGCGAGTTTCTGTACTACCTGGGTTAGGTGCAGCCGAATTTTGCTTTCAAAGTCTTGCTCATCTTGGAATTTCCAGTACAAGCCTTCGACAGGGAAGTTCTTTTTTAATGATAGTACTTTGCTGTACTGGTCGAGGTCAGATTCGGTAGGTATGAAGGCTTGTTCTTTGAAGTACATCATAATTTCTGGGGTGCCTTTTGCTCTCCATGCCTTGAGAGCGTCATCAAATTCATGTTCGGTGCCTGTTTTGCCGATGTCGCCAATTTTTAGGGAGGTGCCGAAGCGTTTCCAAAATAGACAAATGAAGATGTCGCATTCTGGAATTTGCAGAATTTCATCGATGAGTCCTTTCGATCGATCAACCATAACAACTCTTTCTGCTCCATACTTTTAGACCCTAACCCTCGATCGTCTTTGCCCACAATTATGCCAGCAGATCCCCAAACAGTAAAATAAAACCCCACCTTCACTACTTACCCCTAAACTCGTCGCAACCACAAAGTGTTGTTAACTCAGAAGGCTTGCTAGAATAGATGCTAGGTCTTTTATGGATTTACTGGTAGTTCTGCCATGACCATTGCTTCTGCCCCACCAGCACTGTCTCTACCCGACCATACCCAACTGCCGGAGTCGGATGGTACATTTGTGAAAAATTTTCAAGAACATCCCCAAAGTGTTTTGCTAACCAGCTCCATCTTGCCGGTGCTGGATACAGTACATCCAGACGGACAATACGCGATCGGCCAAGACAGCGGCATCTACTGGCGACTCATTGATCCCCCAGAGCGGGGAGCCGAGGCTCCAGATTGGTTCTATGTGGGCAACGTACCTCCTTTACTAAATGGCCTGCGACGGCGCTCCTATGTGCTGTGGAAAGAAATTGTCGCTCCATTAATCGCCATCGAGTTCACTAGCGGCGATGGCAGCGAAGAACGGGATTCCACTCCACCAGATGGAATAGGTGGTAAGGCCGGGAAATTCTGGGTCTATGAACAGGCAGTGAGGATTCCCTTTTATGCTATTTACGAAGTAGAAAAAGCCAGCGTAGAAGTTTACCAATTAGTCAATGGGCGCTATCAGCTTTGCTCACCTAACAATCGAGGTCACTACCCGATTCCGCCCCTGGGAGTAGAACTAGGCATCTGGACGGGAATGTACTTGAACCAGACATTTCCTTGGTTGCGCTGGTGGGATAGTGCTGGTAATTTACTACCAGCAGCAGAAGAACGAGCTGAATTAGAGCGGCAAAGGGCAGAGCTAGAAAAGCACAGAGCTGATCGGCAAGAACAAAGAGCTGAGCAGCAAGAACAGAGAGCTGAGCAGTTAGCAGCTAAGCTGCGGGAACTGGGTATTGACCCCGATCGACTTTAGGTGACACATCCACCATAAAACAGCAATTGCTCTTCGCGAACGAAGGGCAAAAAAGACCGCAGTAAACACAATTCTTCTACGAATACAAGATTTTAATCTGCTCGAAATGTCCAACGCAGACCGATCGAGTTCAATACCACGCTCACAGAACTCATTGCCATACAGGCTCCCGCAGCAGCGGGATCGAGAGTAATGTGCCAGGGATATAGTAAGCCCGCTGCCACCGGAATCCCCAGACAGTTATAAACCACTGCCCAAAAGAGATTCTGACGAATTTTGCGACCTGTGGCTTTGCCCAGATCGATCGCTGTTTTGACTCCAGCTAGTTTATCAACCATCAAAACTACATCGGCAGTATCGATCGCTACTCCAGTTCCATCTCCGATCGCCATGCCCACATCAGCCACAGCCAGGGCCGGAGCATCGTTGAGTCCATCGCCAACCATGGCAACTGAGCCGGTTTTTTGTAACTCGGTGAGAATTTCGGCTTTTTGGGTGGGGCGAATATCGGCGAAAACTTTAGTGATGCCTAGTTCAGCGGCAATTTTGTGGGCGACAATCGATCTATCCCCAGTCAATAGCACCACCTCTAGACCTTGTTTTTGGAGAGAACTGACGGTATCTGCTGCATCTGCCCTCAATGGATCAACAAGGCCGATCGATCCTGCTAATTGAGAATTGATCGAAACATAAACCAACGTCATATCTTGCTGTAGATCTTCAATTACTTCAATCCCTTGTTCCTGCAACCACAGAGAGCTACCCAAGAGTACTTTATGTCCTGATGCGCTGCGGGCAACGGTGCCTAATCCGGGGACTGTTTCACTGTTGATCGCTTGTTCTGCTGAGTATCCCAAATTGTTGGCGTATGCCAAAATTGCTTTGGCTACAGGGTGATTTGTCCCGGCTGCGGCCATAGCAGCCAGAGGCCAGACTTCTGATTCAGTTAAAAACAGTTGAACTTTAGTAACCTGTGGTTTCCCAACAGTGAGGGTGCCAGTTTTATCAAAAACCACGGTTTTGATGACGCGGAGTTTTTCTAGCACATCACCACCTTTGATCAATAGACCTCGCTGTGCGCCAATGCCGGTTCCCACTAAAATTGCGGTGGGAGTGGCCAGACCTAAGGCACATGGACAGGCGATCGCCAACACCGCAATTCCCATCTTGAGACTGGTCAACAATGGCATATCAATCAATAACCAATGACTGGCCAAATACCAGCCACTAACAGTCAAAAAGGCTAGACCCATGACGATATAAGCAAAGTAGCCCGCTACTAAGTCAGCGATCTGCTGCAAGGGTACTTTACGAGCTTGGGCATTAGTCACCACCGCCACCATTCTGGATAACAGGGTTTCGGCACCTACTCGATCGACCATAATATCTAAAGCAGAGGTATGGTTATTCGTCCCCGCCATTACTATATCCCCCACCTGCCGCGAAACGGGCTGAGATTCACCGGTAAGTAAAGACTCATCGATGCCGCTGCTGCCCTGCCGAATGTGGCCATCAGCGGGGACAGTTTCGCCCGGTAAGACTTTGATCCAGTCACCCACTTGTAACTGTGAGACTGGGACTTCGATCGATAGATCTCCTACCAATAAATGAGCCGTGGGTGGTTGTAGAGCTAACAGCCGATCGAAGTCTTTAGCTGCCGACTTGCGGGCATAGGATTCTAGCGATCGACCCAACAACATTGCTCCCACTAACATTACCGGCTCATCAAAAAAGCATTCCCACATTAGTTGCGGGAAAATCAAGGCCAGTACACTGGTTAAGTAAGCGGTGCTAACTCCCATTCCCACTAAAGAGTGCATGTTGGGATGGCCGTTGCGTAAGCTTTGCCAACCATCGACCAAAATAAATCTGCCGGGGCCAAGCAAGGCAATGGTTGCCAAACTCAAATGCCACCAGACTGAAGCTAAGGTATTACCGTGCTGATGATGAGGCAGGGTTGCCGATTGACCGATGTGACCAGCGATCGACAAGGTCAGTAAGCCTAAGGCAATGAGTAATTGATTGATGGGTTGGGAATCATCTTTCTGTTGGGGAATCGCAATTTCTTGTAGATCCCGGAGACGACTGGGAAAGCCTTTGTCGGTGAGGCGCTGGGTGAGATCGATCGGAGCTAGTTCGGGTTGATGTTCTACTACAGCCATGGCGGTTAATAAGTTAACGCTAGCTGAAACGACTCCTGGTGTAGCGAGGAGGTGTTTTTCCACAGCGGCAACGCAGCCAGCGCAGCGCATTCCTTCGATGTTTACCAATGCTTTTCGTAAAGTAGCAGGTGTGGTAGTTGATAGATTGGCAGTAGTCATGTAATTAAAAAAATCCTGGTATTCCAACCTAGTGCCAGAGGGGTGTTGATATCAAAGTGATTTCAATGCAGTCTATGTTCAGTATTGATACCCATGACTCCTGATCTTAAGAAGTTTTCCCGCAGAAGGCCGCAGCTAAGCGGGGATCTTCATAATTCGCAACAGTCCAGCCTGCCCCGGATTTACGGTTTTCGCGATATCCTATTGGAAGAAGCAAAACCTTTCTCTCCTTTCCCATGCCTAGAACTCAGAAGAACGACAACTTCATCGATAAAAGCTTTACAGTCATGGCCGACATGATCTTAAAGATGATGCCTACCAACAAAAAGGCCAAAGAAGCTTTTGTCTATTATCGAGACGGGATGTCGGCTCAAGCCGATGGAGAATATGCCGAGGCGCTAGATAATTACGAAGAAGCCCTGCGTTTAGAAGAAAACCCCTACGATCGCAGCTATATCCTCTACAACATGGGTCTGATCTACGCCAGTAATGGCGATCATGCTAAGGCGTTGGATCTTTACAATCAGTCGATCGAACTCAATGCTCGTCTTTGTCAGGCTTTGAATAATATTGCGGTGATTTATCATTTTCAAGGGGAGCGCGCCCAAGAAGACAATGACATGGATGGCGCGGAGGAATTGTTTGATAAGGCGGCCTCTTATTGGAAGCAGGCAGTCAAAATTGCCCCCAATAATTACATCGAAGCGCAGAACTGGCTCAAAACCACTGGCCGATCGAACATCGAAGTATTCTTCTAGAGCACTTCTAGCGACGAGTTTCGGCTAGAATAATGGGCTGGTGGGCATCTCCATCAGCTCTCTTTTTTTGGAAAATTTTTATGCTCGACTCCGCTCAGGTTCATAAAGTCGCTCTGTTGGCCAGATTGGAATTAACTGCTGCCGAAGAAGAACAGTATGCTCAGCAAATGAGCAGCATTCTGGATTACTTTGAACAGCTCAGTGAATTGGACACTACTAACGTGGAACCTACCTTGCGGGCGATCGATGTCCAAAATATTACGCGGGTCGATGAGCATATAGATTACCCTAATTTAGAAGGTCTTTATAACAGTGCGCCCTCGATCGAAGGTGGTTTTTTCAAAGTGCCAAAAATCATGAAAGATTGACAACACCAGATCTTGCTAAATTATTTTTACTCAACACATCAAATACAGTAAGCTTCTCTGGTAGACTGATTCTGAGATGTTTAGCAAGATTTTTAAGGACAAATTAAATGAGCGTTAGTGGTTATAAATGCCCCAAGTGTTTTTGCACTGATGTCTATCGTTCCAGAAGACATGGTCTCGATCGCTTCATCTCGCTGTTTGGTTTTTATCCTTTTGTTTGTGAAGAACGCCTCTGTCGCCATCGTTTTTATCGCCGCAATCGCAAGTCGGTGCCTTCGCGGTTGTAAAACTGCTGAAATTTACCTGCTGCAAAAGCCCAATATCGGACAAGATCGCAATAGAATGTAAAGCCTAAGCAATTTTGTAGGTTTTCCAGCGGAGTTTCAGCATGGCAGATAATCGTCGCAGTCAGGCCATTACCCAAGGCACACAGAGATCACCCAACCGCGCCATGTTACGGGCAGTGGGTTTTGGAGATGGAGACTTCACCAAGCCGATCGTCGGTCTGGCCAACGGTTATAGCACTATTACTCCCTGCAATATGGGGATCAATGTTTTGGCGCTGCGGGCAGAAGCTGCTTTAAAGAAAGCCCAAGCCATGCCCCAAATGTTTGGCACCATCACTATTAGCGATGGGATATCGATGGGTACCGAGGGGATGAAATATTCTTTGGTATCACGGGAAGTAATTGCTGACTCGATCGAAACGGCCTGTACGGGTCAGAGTATGGATGCGGTCTTGGCGATCGGTGGCTGTGATAAAAATATGCCAGGAGCCATGCTGGCCATGGCGCGAATGAATATTCCGGCAATCTTTGTGTATGGCGGTACGATTAAGCCCGGTCATCACAATGGCAAAGATCTGACGGTGGTGAGTTCTTTTGAAGCCGTGGGTCAGTTTAGTGCCGGTAAAATTGATGAGGCTGAGTTGACGGCAGTTGAGAAAAAAGCTTGTCCTGGGGCAGGTTCATGTGGTGGGATGTTTACAGCTAACACCATGTCGTCGGCTTTTGAAGCCATGGGAATGAGTCTGCCATTTTCTTCTACCATGGCGGCGGAAGACGAAGAAAAAGCTGAAAGCGCGGAGAAGTCGGCTTATGTATTGGTAGAAGCGATTCGTAACCAAATTTTGCCCAGCCAGATCCTTACTCGCAAAGCTTTTGAAAATGCGATCGCTGTAATTATGGCCGTGGGTGGTTCCACTAACTCGGTGTTGCATTTGCTGGCGATCGCCAAAACTATTGGAGTGCCTTTGTCGATCGATGACTTTGAAGCCATTCGGGTAAAGGTGCCGGTGATCTGTGACCTGAAGCCTTCTGGTAAGTATGTGGCTACCGACTTGCACCAAGCGGGTGGCATTCCTCAAGTCATGAAAATGCTCTTGGAGCATGGTTTGCTCCATGGGGATGCTTTAACTATCAGTGGTCAAACGGTGGCAGAAGTGTTGGCCGATATTCCCGCAATCCCTCGATCTGACCAAGATGTGATTAGACCTTGGGAGCGGCCAATGTATGCTCAAGGCCACTTGGCAGTACTCAAAGGGAACTTGGCTACCGAAGGCTCGGTGGCTAAGATCAGTGGGGTGAAAAATCCAAAGATCTCTGGTCCTGCACGGGTGTTTGAATCGGAAGAAGCTTGCTTAGATGCAATTTTAGCGGGCAAAATTAAGGCTGGTGATGTGATTGTAATTAGGTACGAAGGCCCTAAAGGTGGCCCGGGAATGCGGGAAATGTTGGCTCCAACAGCGGCGATTATTGGGGCTGGTTTAGGAGACTCGGTGGGTCTAATTACCGATGGGCGGTTTTCGGGCGGTACTTATGGCATGGTAGTGGGGCATGTGGCACCCGAAGCCTATGTGGGTGGCACGATCGCTTTGGTAAATGGAGGCGATACCATTTCGATCGATGCTGAAAAGCTCTCTTTAGAACTAGAAGTATCGGCGGCG
>JANOXZ010000698.1:0-3714 GCA_031418695.1 Synechococcales cyanobacterium VAR_35_metabat_10 | reverse complement strand
CCATAGAATTTGTAGCGGCGAAAGGGGCACAGCACCCAAACCCATCAGCGGAGCAGCAGCGATCGTCAAGATTTCACCAACATTGCTGCCAAGAATATATTTAATAAATCGCCGAATATTAGTGTAAACAGTTCGCCCTTCTTCCACAGCAGCCACGATCGAAGCAAAGTTATCGTCCAACAACACCATATCGCTAGCTTCTTTGCTCACATCGGTACCAGTAATTCCCATTGCCACCCCGATATCTGCCTGCTTCAGCGCCGGAGCATCGTTAACTCCATCCCCTGTCATGGCTACCAACTCGCCTTGCTGTTGTAGAGCTTTGACAATGCGTAACTTATGTTCGGGAGCAACCCGGGCATAGACATTGACTCGCTCGATTGTTTGTGCCAAGGGGCCGTCATCCATCTGTGCAATTTCATTGCCACTAACAACTGGGCTATCGGCCTGAGCAATACCCAGATCTTTAGCGATCGCCTGAGCAGTCAAGGGATGATCACCAGTAATCATTACCGTCCGAATCCCAGCGGCTTTGCAGGTAGCGACAGCCGCCCGAACTTCGGAGCGAGGCGCATCTAACATTCCCACTAAACCTGACCAAATCAGCTCAGATTCTGCCGAATCTACGTCTGGGAGATCGGTGAAATAGCGATAGGCAAAGCCCAACACCCTCAGCCCTTGAGAGGCTAGATGAGCATTTTGGGCAAGGATTTGATGTCGATCGAGTTTCGTCAATTCCACATACTGATCATTTTTAAAGGCGTGGGTGGCTCGATCGAGAATGGATTCTGGCGATCCTTTGGCAAATAGCAGATAGTAGGGAGCTTGTTGGCAGACAATACTCATCCGCTGTCGATCGCTATCAAACGGCGATTCCTGAACCCGAGAATAGCTCTGAGGCGACACCTCAATTCCGGCTTTGTGAGCGAGAACTAATAAGGCTCCTTCGGTGGGATCGCCCAGAATCTGCCACTGATTATCGGTGTACTGCAACAGCGCATCATTACACAGGGCACAGCCCCATAGCAAACTCCAGAGTGCAGAGTCGTCAATAGGGTTAACTCGATCGCCATTGAGTTGAAATTCTCCGGTGGGAATATAGCCCTCGCCATTAATCTGGTATTCAGCCCCCAAAGTGGTAACTTGTTGCACCACCATTTTATTTTGAGTTAAAGTGCCTGTTTTATCAGAACAAATAATCGTTACCCCACCCAGAGTTTCTACTGCCGGGAGTTTGCGGATCAGGGCTTGGCGCTTGACCATCCGCTGAGTGCCCATTGCTAAAGTGATTGTAATAACAGTGGGTAATCCTTCTGGTACCACTGCTACTGCCACACTCAGAGAGGTTTTGACTAATTCTTTCAATGTAGCAAGATTAAAAGAGCCTTGTCGTAAATCTGGTAACATCCCTACTGTAATGGTCAGAGCAACGATCACCAGTGCTCCCATGACTAACACATTACCTAAATGAGTCAGTCGCTGTTGTAGTGAAGTAGGCTGATTTTCAACACCCTGTAACAGAGTAGCGATTTTGCCGAGTTCGGTGCTCATTCCGATGTTGGTGACAATAGCAATGCCGTGACCAGTGGTGATTTCAGTCCCCTGATAAACTAAATTCACTCGATCGCCCAAGGGTGTATCAGCAGCTAATTCAGCCTCGGCACTTTTACTACTAGCTGTAGCTTCCCCCGTCAGCGCCGATTCGCGCAGTTGTAGTTGTACTGCCTCCACCAACCGAGCATCTGCGGCTAATTGATTACCGGCTTCGAGATACATTATATCTCCGGGGACTAATTCACTGCTATCAATTTCGCTGATTTGACCATGACGTAACACCCTTACTTGAGGTGCGGCCATGTTTTTAAGTGCTGCTAGTGCTTGTTCGGCACGGCTTTCTTGAAAATAACCTAAAGCTCCGTTGAGAATCACGATCGATAGAATGGCAATGGTATCTTTAAACGGCAATCCACTCGTCTTTCCAGCCTGAATCTCCATGAAATCAAAGATTCCAGATACCACGGCTACCACTAATAACATCACCAACATAATATTGGTGAATTGCTCAAACAAAATCTGCCACCACTGTCGGGCAGCAACAGCAACGAGTTCGTTACTGCCAAACTGTTGTTGTCGATCGGTTACTTGTTGATTGCTTAAACCTGTTTTCTTGTCTGTTTCCAATTCTGCCAAGGTCTGAGCAATAGTCAGTGTATGCCAAGTAGCTACTGGGTCGGTAATCGCTTGCTGGTGATTTGATTGTGCAATCATAGGAAAATAAGTAAATGATTATTCAAGGTTTCATCATTAAAATCTGCAACCAATGGTTGGCTAATTGCCAAATTGCGCCAGTAATACTAGCAAAGAAAATAGTTGTAATCGTAGTCATGGTGT
Source organism: Synechococcales cyanobacterium VAR_35_metabat_10 (assembly GCA_031418695.1). Lineage (GTDB taxonomy): Bacteria > Cyanobacteriota > Cyanobacteriia > Cyanobacteriales > Chamaesiphonaceae > JAAFHZ01. The sequence goes on along the minus strand of JANOXZ010000698.1, from coordinate 1,323 downwards.
AGCCAATCAGAATAAACAGCCCGTCGGACTCTAGTAAACCGATCGCTAAAAATAAAATAGTATAAGCAGGCAAAAGATTAGTGAATGGAATGGGTAAAGGTAGCGACATTAGTAGAGCATTCCAAGCCAGACAGATGCCAATAATCCGATAGCCCCACCAACTGCTACTAAATCGAGACAGCCGGTGTCTGGCGATCCGCTCGATGGGCTGGAGCAGACGATCAATATTCTTGAGTAGTTTTTGGGAGGCATCTGGCGATAGTTCTAACCGATCAATCTTCTGAGGCAGAGATGGTCGATCGTAGCCTAAAGCCAGTTGACACCCCACCAAAATAATTCCACTGCCGAATAATGCCGAAAGTCCTGCTAAAGGGATTGGACTGGGAATCAGCATGGGAATGATTAACATCCCGGCAATTGTGCCAAAACCGTTGTTGCCCGCTTGTTTTAATAAGGCATGAAGGGGTAATGGTCGATCGGCATATTCGACTAATAATTGGGAAAGTGTTTGAGATAGTTTCATCTATGCTCGTTTTTCCACCACAATTGTTAGATGAGCAACCATTGCCCCAATTGAGCCAATCGCAGCCATGATAGGAAAGAAAGCAGCGCTTATCGCCCCACCTACTACTCCAACGGTCAGGGGAATTTCAATTAAGATTTGTCCCTCTCCATTTTTGAGGATGATTCGACGAATATTACCCTCGTGTAGGAGTTCTTTGATTTTGGCAACTAGGGCATCACCATTGATGCTAAATTCTTCAACTCCTATCTTTTCCTGTGACTGTTCTGGGGTCTTCTCACCAGTAGCTGTGGCCACTAGCTCAGATTGGATCTTTTCGACATTTTCTTGGAATGTTCCATTTGGTTCACTCATATTGATAACTCTCTGTTAATGGTTATATTTGCAAATTTAGATGAAAATGTTGAGGAAGTTGTGAAATCTGACGATTTCGGCTCTATTTGGTATGTTACCAGCGCTGTCTAAATACCGATGTCTCTCCCTTGACTGATTTATTTCATAGCAATTTAAGCCAACAGGTAGAGAAGGTTGAGGGCGAGGAAGCAGATGCCAGCTTTCAGAGGCAACTTCAGGAATGGTTGGCTAATACGGTTAATGATTGAACTTTAAGGTTTTTATCGCTTGATAAACTCAGCATAACTATTGCTGTGATTTTTGCTGAGTTAACAAGCGAGAACGGATGCCACTTAAGTCAGTTTGAATTTCAGACAGTTTTTGCTACTTTCTGTTTTTTGGCTTCCGAGGACGATTCAAAGGCTTTCACTCTCGACAATCAGTCCATCAAGCATCTGAATTGTGCG
>JANOXZ010000697.1:0-1754 GCA_031418695.1 Synechococcales cyanobacterium VAR_35_metabat_10 | reverse complement strand
TCTATCTCACGCAGTACATATAGCTGATCTCTCTCTAAAGAGGTAAGATGGTTGTATCTCATTGGGATGTCCTATTGTTGTGGTAAACACCAGTATATCCTTATGAGTCCCTCCGGGGAAGACCTCTAGCCGTTGCACTTCTATTTTATATTGACGATAGTTTGTCGATAGAGGTTAGGAGATATTGGATTTAATTCTACTTGCCTTGCAACTGCAAATTACTAATTGATCGCCTAAATCTTAAGTAATAAGTCAGCGCCGCCACCTGCACCCCCAAACATTGCCCCATCCATAAACCCACTGCCCCCCATTGTAAATAAAAACCCCATAAATAAGCAAATACCAACCCCACACACCAAAAAGCTACAAACCCTAACAGCATTGGTGTACGTACATCTTGCAAACCCCGTAAAGCGCCCACCACAGTTGTTTGAATACCATCCCCAATCTGCATGACCCCAGCTACCCGCAAAAGCTGAATAGCTAAATCAATTGTTTCCTGGTTCTTAGCGTCAGCCAAGTCCAAATATAAGCCAGCGATCGATCGCGGAAACAACAGCATGATCATCGCCGTAATCGACATATACGAAATACTCAGACATAGTGATACTTTGCTCGATCGTCGCACTCCCAGCCAATCTTTTTGGCCAAAATACTGACCCACTCGCACCGTCGTCGCCATCGAGATACCCAACGGCACCATAAAAGTAATGACTGTAGTTTGAAACACAATTTGGTTGGCCGCCAAAGCCTCTGCCCCAAAAGATCCCATCAAATATGTCACTGTAGTAAACAGACCAACTTCCAAACCGAAACCCACCGCTAAAGGCCAACCCATTTGCACAATTCGCTGCAATACGGGCACATTTAAGGGCATCCGCCAAGTCACGAAGCCCTGACCAGGTAAGCGCCACAGCAAATGGACAACTAAAATTATCAACATCAGCCAAACACTAACAACACTAGCGATCGCCAACCCCGCTAAACCCAGAGCCGGAAAACCAAAGTTACCAAAGCCCAAAGTATAGTTACCAATACAATTAGTGATCGTCCCCGCCACAATGGCAATCGTGACCACCTGTGGAGCAGAAACGATCGTCACCACACTTTTCAGCATGGCAAAAGTCAAGGCCGGAAAAAATCCCCAAGCCATAATTTGCAGGTAAATGCGGGCTTCAGCCACTACTTCGGGGCGTTGACCAATCAGAAAATTTGGTAAGAACCAAACCAGCAAAGTCCCCCCGATCGACACTAACCCCGCCAACCACCACCCCTGATGCGTGAGAGATTTAGAGAGTGGTCGATCGCCAGCACCATGTGCAGCAGCCAGTAAAGGTGTAAGACCCAAAACTAAACCCGAAGAAATAATTAGCACCATCATCAATAATGATGCTGCCAAACCGCCCCCAGCTAAGGTAGTTGAACCCAGCCAGCCCATCATGAGAGTATCCACAAAACCGGTGGCTGATTGAGCCAATTGGGCACCAGCCAAAGGAATTGCTAATTTAATAAATTCCTTGGCTTCTGCTTTGAGAGTGATAGTCATGGAATTTATGGTAGAAAAGCTATGATTTGGACGATTAAATGATGGACTATGATTTCCCTCAAAAAAATCACAGTCCATCAGCCAACCATATTAATCACAGTTAAGACAATTGGATCGCCAACGCCGCAGCTAACCGAGGAATTGCCAAATGATGTTGATGCAACAAAATCAGCGACTGAATCAAATCTGGACCATGAACTTCACCAGT
>JANOXZ010000696.1:0-8992 GCA_031418695.1 Synechococcales cyanobacterium VAR_35_metabat_10 | reverse complement strand
GAGTTGGTTAATAACTCGGGGGGTTTGGAAGTGATGAGCTTAGGGAAGTAGAAGCTGGCAATGATAGAGATCGACATCCACCACAAAATATTAATATCGGGGCGATACCAGACGGTATCGAAAAAGCCTTGGACGGCGAGGCCGATCGAAGCAGCTAGGGCACCTAAGAGCCAGAAGTATTGATGGTCTTGGGATTGGCGGAGGCTGGGGAGGGGGAGGATGCCGTTGAGCCAGGAGACGAAGATCATCCAGAGGAAGGAGAGGAGACCGAGAAAACCCATTTCTACGATGGTTTCTAAATAGATGGAGTAGGCGCTGAGGGCGCTGTATTTGGGGTTGATTTGGAAGATGGGGTAGACTTTTTTGAAGACTCGATCGCCGTAGCCGATGCCTAATAAGGGATTTTTTTGGATCATTTGGCCGACGGCTTGATAGACATTGATGCGGAAGCTGTTGCTGCTGTCGCCGCGTCCGACGAAAATGCTGGTGACTCGTTCACGTAAGATCGGGACTACGGTTACAGCACCACCAACCACTACCACCGTGGAAATGAGGGCGATCGGCAATAACCAAACTTGCCAAAAGGGATCAAGCTGGGGACGAACCCAGTAGAAAATACCGAAAGCCATTACTAGGACTAATAAAACAGTAGCAATCCAACCACCACGGCTTTGGGTGGCGTACATGCACCATATATTGGCCAATGCCATTACAAGCGCCAAAGTTTTGGGGTAAACTCCTGGCCAGACAAAGAAAGCGGCAATACTGAGGGCGATCGCTGGTAACAAATAGGCCGCTAGGACATTGGGATTGCCTAAATAGCTGAAGGCTCTGGTGGTTTTGGAGAGTGGGGATTCGGGATCTACCCAGGTGGCTAGGGCTTTAGCACCAAAGATGGATTGCTGAATGCCATAGACACTAATAAAGAGCGCCACATGTAGATAGGCTGTTACTACCCAAGTCCGGAGGCGATCAGAGCGAAACAGTCGCGCCATCATCACAAAGAACATTAGATACAACGTCAGCTTCGAGATGCCTTCACTAAAGGCGATCGATCGCAGACCCTTTACACCCAAAGATTTTTCGGGGGCTAGGGCAGAGGATACAACAGCCATACACCAAAAAATTCCCACGGTCAGATGAATAGGGGTAAAGCCTTGAGGCCCATCATCGGCGAGGGTCAAAATAAACCAAAAAGCCACAATGGCCAGCAAACAGACCGCCAGAAGGTTGTTACTGATAAAAGGCGAGGAAGTCAGAATTGCTGCTACGGCAATGGCTCCGATCGACTCTCCCCACTGCAAAAACCAACTGGTGGATCGCCAACTTTGCAGGCGACCAATCCAGCCGCTAGCAACATAGCTATGTTGCTGCCAATCGTTTATGGGCAGGTTTTTTAGAGCGAGGCTATCTAGAAAATAATTCACGATCCGAGCAGTTCCAGCAGGTAGAATTGCCCTCGATCGTAGCATAGAGCAACTAGCTATTTTTCTTCGGCTTCTTCTAGGGCACCAGCAATTAAGGGCAGAGAGAGACAGTGGCCTTTTTTACCGACTTGTTCTAAAGTGCCATTGTGAATCTCTGCCAAAATATGACCCAGAATTAAACCCAATTGAGTGTGGGTAGAATCGACGCTCATAGTCAAACCCTGGCTGGAGCTATGATTAACGGTTGGCAATATTCGCAAGTTAGAAACATTATTGCGACTGGGCAAAGGTTCAATATTGATTGAGAGGCGATTGGCATGGGTAGCAACATGCAGACCAATTGTTTCACCAGGAGCTGCTGTGGACATAGTGTGCAGCAACAAATAGTAAATAATTTGCCGAACCTTATCGCGATCGAGCAACCAAATCCGGCTGGGGCTGGTTAAGATTAGTTCGACATGTTGACGACGTTGCTTAAGAGCGGATTCTAAATCACGAATCGACTGCTGGCAAAGCATTTCGATATCGGTGGCTTTCATGGTCAGCTTATGATCGAGCTGCTCAGAACCCACTAAATTAGTGATTTCATCAACTAAGGCCATGAGCTGCACACCGCTATGGTGAACGACTTCCATGTAACTCTGCTGCTTCTCGTTCAAAGGGCCATAGAGTTCGCGCTGTAATACGCTGGTCATCCCTAATACTGCGGTTAAGGGAGTACGCAAGGATTGGGACAAGTGACTGAGCAAATTAAATTTGGCCTCGGCCTCGATCGAAGCTACTTTATCAGCAACCACTGGCGCATTATCGGACAAGTTAAAGAAACTAGCCACCTGAGCTTTGAGCAAAATTTCTCTTTCTAGCTCACACATCAACCAATTGGCAATGGTAATCAGAATTTCTTGGTCGCACTTATCAAACCGATGCTCAACTCGATCCATCACCGCCAAGGTGCCTAAGCAATCACCAGCACGGGTCAATAAGGGCACGCCTAGATAGGCCACAATTTGCAGCTCTGATCGATCAAAGTATTGACTGGATGACTCTACATCATTAATGGAAAGGCATTGATGACTGCGCTCTATATAGCTGCTACAGCCTTGAATGCCCAACGCGCCGATCGTAGATTTGGCAAGAATAGTTTCTAAGCCGATGGAAGCTTGTACTACTTCGGCTTCACCAAATACCGAAAGTAACGCCATGGGCATTTTTAAAATGCTGCTGGCTTTTTCTACGGCTTGTTGATACAGGGGACGACCAGCAGCAACTGAATTTGTCTCGGCAGCAAGTTGTTGATGCTTTCTGGATCTATGGTTATTGCTTTTGGTCGGTGGGCTGAGGTCTGAATTCAACATGTAACTGTCACTTAGACGTGACATGAGTGAGAATTTTTTGGGGGTTAGTCCCTTACCTAAGATGCCCGCAGGCAGAGGGGAAGTAACAAGTCTGATAGAGCGACTTTACAACAAATTATCCCAAGCTGGATGAACCATTAAAGCTGCCATAGTTCTGACTCCCCGAAGCTGGTTAGAAAGTGGCAAATGTCCGCGCGGGGCGCTGAGATCCCAGGTGAAGCTACCGGGATAGCGAGTCCAGGCCAGCTCTTTCTTCCAGCCGATTTTGGGCCAGAATTTGTCCCAATTTTTTTTTGATGCGACCCAGATTTCACGTTGTATCGAGAAACCAAATTGGCCTTCTGAATGCACCACCCACAGTCGATCGATCACTTGTAAATCGGCTACCGGGATGGACTTTGGATCGGTAAAGTATAGCCACTGACGCTGCAGAGCCACTGGGCCAGCTAGTTCACAGAGTTTTAGATTAGTAAGTTTATCGGCGGCTTGCCACTGGCGATCGATCAATAATTGCTGCAACTCTTGATAATCTACACCCGCTGTGGACTTGAGAGGAACGATGCCATCGGGAAAGTTGGCTGCCAGAAATTCTTTGCCCGCAGGATTTTCGTATAAAAGCTGGAAGGCTTTGCCCTGAATAATGGTTGGCCAAGCCCCATCCTTTGGCAGCAGAGATTTTAGGAATTCGAGTGCCGAGTCATCAATAACATCAAGGCCCGCTAGCAAAGCCAACTGACTTTTTTCGTTGGCAGCATCAAACTTTTGTTTGAGAAGTAAAAAATCTGGTGCAGCGGGAGAGTTAATCATGGAAGTTGACGATAGGATACGAACACCCTGATGAATAAAGGGATTGATTTATCTAAAGACCTCATTCTATCGAAAAATTGGCCTTGTTGGCGCAATATTAGGCTGAAATCGCCTTATAGCAAGGATTATAGATGCCATCTTGACCAAGACGGTTTCAGATATTGAGTCGCAAATTACGGGGAAAACAAACGAAAAACCCGCATTAGCGGGTTTTTCGTTAACAGCAAAAAGCAAAGCTTACTTGTTGGGCTGAGGAGTCATCCGCAAGTATGGCTTAACTTCGGTAATACCTTTAGGAAACTTCTGCTTCGCTTCTTCGGTGGAAATACTCGGTACTACTACGCAGTCGCCGCCATCTGTCCAGTTAGCTGGAGTAGCCACACTGTAATTGTCGGTGAGCTGCAAGGAGTCAATTACCCGAATGATTTCGGCAAAGTTACGACCAGTGCTAGGCGGATAAGTGAAAACTGTGCGCAGCTTGCGGTTGTTATCAATAATGAACACCGATCGCACGGTCAACTTAGCGTTGGCGTTGGGGTGGATCATGTCATAGAGATCGGAGACCTTTTTGTCGGGGTCGGCCAAAATCGGATAATTGAGCTTAGTGCCTTGAGTTTCTTCGATGTCACCTACCCAGCCGTTGTGAGAAGCCACATCATCGACACTGAGAGCGATCGCTTTGACATTGCGTTTGTCAAACTCAGGTTTGAGCTTGGCCACTTCACCTAGCTCAGTGGTACAAACCGGCGTGAAATCTGCGGGGTGAGAAAACAAGATCACCCAGCTATCGCCTGCCCACTGAAAGAGATCGATATCACCATGGGTAGAGGCTTGGGTGAAGTTTGGAACCGTGTCACCTAGTCTTAGCTGCATAAGGAGTAACTGGAAAAACTACGTATAAGAATCTAGAATGATGCCACAAAAAGGCCACTTTGCTGAGTTCGTCTCAATCTTTATTCATGAATTTTGAGATTACACAACAAAGAATTAGGCTGCTGGATGAGCAGCTTGCAGAATTTCGTCATTGTTGTCGGCGACATCGGCCACCAGAGTAATGGCGCGGGATATTTCACCAGGAGACAGCTCCGCCACGGTGCGGGTAGACATGGAAACGATCGAGTTATCGAAAATTGCAAACCGAGATTCTAAGGTGCTAGCCCAGTTCATTTGCAATAATTTATCGAGCAGCTCTGGCTGATTTTTTACAGGCAAGGTCATCACTTTTGACCAAACAGTCAAAACATCATCGTCGGTGTTGCCAGTAAGCTGCACAAATACTTCGATGCTGCCGTATGTGAATTTCCAAATATGGCCCCCATCGCCTTTACTGACCATGGCGGTGTGATTAGGATCAAGGCTACCAATAACGGTCTGAATCACTTCAGCATGTTGAATATCCAGCATTTCGTCTAGCTCGGCACTGGTAGGAGCATTAGAAATTTCGGTGTTGTCCATGATGATTTAGGTTTAGATTTGTCTGTGCTACTCGCTAAGTTTAAACCTTTTGTCGATCGATCTAAACCAGGATAAAAATTGCTTAACAGTAGCAATTAGGGTCTTGTCTTATCATGTATTACGCCAGTAAATAAGAGCAAGCCCGCTACCAGACTAACGATAGCTTCGCTTGCACCAGAGGTGATCGGGCAAATTTTCCGTGGTTTTACGGAGTTAGAAAAAAAATTATTTGGGAAGTCACGTAGATCAACGGTATTTGGAAAAGGGTGATTTCGAGAGAATGATGGAGTCGAAAAAAACACCGCGTTCCAAACCACATCCACCCAAACCCCGACTCTATCCCAATGGCTACTCAACCTTCCCCGACTGTTAATGACCCAGCAACCGCAACTGAGACTGTCCCAGAAAATGCTGCTAGCCAACGTACTGCTGAGTCGATGACTCTGTTACTTTCTTATCATCAACAGCCAAATGTGAGAATCCGGAATAAGTTGGTTTTGTTGAATGCCGGTTTGGTTAGACAAGTGGCTCACCGCATCAGTCGCCAATGCGTTGAGACTTACCAAGATTTAGAGCAGATTGGTTATTTTGGTTTAATTAGAGCAATCGAACGTTTCAATCCTTATCAAGGATGTGCTTTTAGCTCCTTTGCGGTTCCCTACATTCGCGGCGAAATTTTGCACTTCCTTAGAGATCGCAGCAGTGTGGTGAAAATTCCGCGCCGTTGGCAAGAGCTTCAGAAAGAAGGCGAAAAGATGACTCAGCATTTGACTTTGATCCTCGATCGCAAGCCTACTGATGTGGAAATTGCTGATGCTTTGCAAATTACTGTGCAAGAGTGGCGCGAAACCAAGGCTGCTGAGCAAAATCGTCAGACTTTGAGCCTCGATGCTACTGTTGGTCAAATGTTGGATTACCCAGTTACCTTAGGTGACAGCTTGCCTGATACTCGCGATCGGGATCGGCAGTTTATGGAAGAAGAGCGTCAGCAACTTGCGGGCATGATTGGTCAGTTGGAGCCTAAGACTCAGCAGGCGATCGAGTATGTTTACATCAAGGGTATGCCCCGGAAAGAAGCTGCAAAAAAGATTGGTGTTAGCCCCATGACTGTTACTCGTCACCTGCAACGTGGGGTTAAGCAACTGTCTTCGATGTTGGAATCCGAGCAAAATGTGGCTGTTTAGATAGCTCAATCTACAATTTATACAAAATATGCCCGCTGCTCAGATATGGAGTGCGGGCTTTTTGGTAAATATGTTAAGATATTTTCATCCTACCAATTAGTAAGATTTAGTCATGAGTGCAAAAGTGAGCATCACGCTTGATGAAGAGGTTTTAGAATTCGTGGATCGATCGAGCCAAAATCGTAGCCAGTTTATCAATGAAATACTTGCTAAAGAAAATAAAAGAAGATTACTTGAAGAAATAGAAAATGCTTATACTGAATTGGCAAACAATTCTGAGTACCAATCTGAGGTTGAGTTATGGAATGTCACTGTGGGAGACGGAATAGATGCCTAACGGTGACTTACGCTATCGGAGAGGAGAAATTTGGTGGGTAAATTTAGACCCAACTGTGGGTAATGAAACAGCAAAAAAAAGACCTTGTATCATTTTGCAAAACGATTTGGGCAATGCTCGATCGGCAACAACGATGGTGGCACCATTGTTGAAAGGTTTGAAAAATTATCCTTTCGTGGTCAACGTAGAAGTCACAGCAGAGAACGGGCTAGATGAGAATAGAGAAATTCACCTTGAACAGATGAGGGTTGTAGACAATCGGCGAATCGATTCTAAGCTGGGAACCTTGGATGACAAGTACTGGAGCCAAATAGAGAGAGCTGTTTGTATAGTGCTGGGCTTTAACCCAGTTTTTGATGTGGAGTGAATTTTGGTATCTCATTCTGAAATTCAGAACAGTTCAAGATTGATAGTTATCGGAAAACAGCCGTAAAACCCTGCGCCTTTAGGCCGGGGATATCAGTAGCGACTTGCGCATCTTCTCCAGTCACAAAATCTCCAACAGAGGCGGCTGTTGATGAAATAGCTCCAGTGGCCTTCCAGGCAAGATCTTTCATCATGTTGAACATAGCTTTGATCCAGAGTGAATAAGATTATAAGGAAAGGATACCCAGGTTTTTTTGCGTCCCAACAATACTGATTATGATAGAAAATTTAAAGCAGTTCAATTCACCGTAATCCTTTGAGAATGGCAAGTCTGTTCATAGGTTTCCTGGAGCATTAGTGGCACACAAATATCGGTATCTAACCACAGAGGCATAGTAGGTAAAACAGCGCCAACACCAAAGGTTTCATACCAAATATCTAGTTGAGATTGTTCGGCAAGATGAACTGGATGATAGGCAGCGGCATAGAGTTCGGCAGCAGGATTAAGAGAAGCAGCGTTGTCCTGAGTAGGTAGAAGAGTTGTCAGAGAAGTTAAAAGTTCTTGGTGCAAATTAGCCTTGCGAGTTGTCACCACATCGACTACCACCAAGCTAATACCTTGACGGAGGTAAGTCGCACACTTAGCCAAAAAAGCTTGACGATGTTCGGGGCGATCCTTGTTGGCGGGGGATACTAACTCGATCGCGCTTCTCAACGTCGGCCCAGCAGCATCACTGAGAATATTGACTTCCACGATTGCCTCTGTCGGGGAAAACAGTATCTGTTGCTGTGGGATAGGCGGTTGCCAAGAAGTCACAAAGGGCAAGCTTGGTGTCTCTTCAAAAGCAGCCACATCAATCTCAATGCCAAACTGCACATTTGGTTCGGCGAAAAAGCCCTCTGGCAACCTTTGATTTAGATCAGTGGCGAGATAGGTTGCCCAAGCGTTATGAAAAGCGTGCCAATGACGACGGCTGCTCAGTGGTGGTCGAAAGTGATCGAGAAGAACCATAGCAACCCCGGAAATTACTGATACCTAATTTTAGCTGCAATATTGGGGGCTAAAACTTCTAGAGTGGCTGCGGTATTCGATCGTCTGGCAGGTCGTGGAGCTATCGGCTTCGTCATCACTGAATCAGGTCAAGCCAGCTACCAGACTAACGATTGAGCAAAAATTCAGTGGTTTTACGGAGTTAGAAAAAAAATTATTTGGGAAGTCACGTAGATCAACGGTATTTGGAAAAGGGTGATTTCGAGAGAATGATGGAGTCGAAAAAAACACAGCAATTCAAACCACATCTACCCCAACCAAATGGCTACTCAACCTTCCCAGAACGTTAACGAACCGGCTACTGAAACCATCCCAGAAAATGCTGCCAGCCAACGAACTGCTGAGTCGATGACTCTTTTGCTTTCCTATCACGAAAATCCTAACGTGAGAGTTCGGAATAAATTAGTTTTGTTGAATGCCGGTTTGGTTAGACAAGTGGCTCATCGTATTAGTCGCCAATGTGTAGAGACTTACCAAGATTTAGAACAGATTGGTTATTTGGGTTTAATTAGAGCGATCGAACGTTTCAATCCTTACCAAGGATGCGCTTTCAGCTCCTTTGCTGTCCCCTACATTCGCGGCGAAATTTTGCACTTCCTTAGAGATCGCAGCAACGTAGTTAAAATTCCTCGCCGTTGGCAAGAGCTTCAGAAAGAAGGCGAAAAAATGTCTCAGCATTTAACTTTGATACTCGATCGCAAGCCTACTGATATCGAAATTGCTGATGCTTTACAAATTACCGTGCAAGAATGGCGCGAAACTAAGGCTGCTGAACACAATCGTCAAACTTTGAGCCTCGATGCTACTGTTGGTCAGATGTTGGATTACCCAGTAACTTTGGGTGATAGTTTGCCTGATACTCGCGATCGGGATCGGCAGTTTATGGAAGAAGAGCGTCAACAGCTCGCTGGCATGATCGGTCAACTGGAGCCTAAGACTCAACAGGCGATCGAGTATGTTTACATCAAGGGTATGCCTAGGAAGGAAGCTGCAAAAAAGATTGGTGTTAG
>JANOXZ010000695.1:0-3155 GCA_031418695.1 Synechococcales cyanobacterium VAR_35_metabat_10 | reverse complement strand
TTAATACCATTTTTGCATCAAATCCTAAATACAAACAAGCAGTACAGATAATTAGCGGAATCCATGGTTACACGTAATTGCCGGAATCGCTAGTACATGTGATTAGCAGATATCTGGTTACAGACCATTCCGGAATATTCATGTAATATCTTGCCTCATGAGATTTTTGGTATTTACCGTTATACCGGGGAGGGTGCCCTTTTATACCAAACCCTTTCTGCACTGAATGGTGCCGGTGCGCTCATCAACTCAGGACCGGAGGTAAACACCAATGCCCCCAAGGCATACATTAACTATATTTTGTTTAATGAAAAATATGTGGCCTATGATTTTGGTTTTACGCAGGTTAGCCAGAGTGCTTTGGAAACAGGGGGCGGAGTCCCACATCAATTCATGCAGCTACAGGCAGTGGCAACAGAACCGGGTTATGTTTATATTTACCTCAGCAACGAGCATGACAAAGTCGTTGATGTGTTCTTTGACGATCTTAAAATCACCCACCGCCATGGGCCGGTAGTACAGAGTGATAGTTACTATCCCTTCGGTCTCGCCTTTAACTCTTATAGTAGAGAGAATAGTGTTGAAAATAAATTCCTATACAATCAAGGTGCTGGTGAAATTAAGTTCAACACTGAAAGGCAGTTTGATCTCGGATTGAACGTTGACCAATCCAAGTACAGAACTTACGATTATCTAACGGGAAGATGGTGGCAAGTTGACCCGAAGGCAGATGTTGCAGGCCAAGAGAGTTGGTCTACTTATCAATTTGGATTTAACAATCCTGTATTGTACAATGATCCCGAAGGGGATGTTGTTCCGCTCGTTATAGGAGCTTACTATTTAGCAGTAGCCGCGGTGGCAGTGGTCGGATCTGCTGTAATATATTATCAGGGCAAAAAGACAATTGAGTCAACTGTTGATTATGTTAGGAATTCAAATTCGAGTGCTGCTACGAGTAAACCCAGCCAAGTAAATTCTAATGAACGAGTCAAAGAGAAATCGCTAGAAGATCTTAAGCCACTTCATTCGCCCGAGTTAACGGAGAAGACCAAATCTGGCCAGGAGATAGGCAAATTGTCGAACGAACAACTACTTGATGCCGTTAATAACCCCGAGAACGGTGATCTGGTCAAAGAAAACACTGAGACTGGAAAATTAGTCAATGGAAATACTAGGGTGAATGAGTTAAAGAAAAGAGCAGCTGATCCGAACAATAAGGAAGTCACTCCAAAAACCAAAGTTAAGGTACAGGACCACACACCAGAAAAAATTGATTGAGTATGGATGAGAGAAATCACGAAGAAACAAGAGTTCTACTTTATAAGCTTATTTATCAAGTACTGATCGAAATACGAGAGGAGGCAACGTATATCAACAATAATAAGATTGGTAAGCTGAGTAATTTGATGCATAACATACCTTTGCAATTACTTAAGCCTGAGTGTGATCATAAGGAACTATTAGAAGAGTTAAAGGCCCAGGCTAATAGCATCGGGGCAGGAAGGTGGTTTGAGAATGCGATCAAACAACTTTAGGATCGACTTCCCCAGCTAGTGCGCGTTTTCAACGCGTTTCGTTTACTAGTCCCAGCGGAGTCTCCCGCTTCGGGGACTCCGCGTAGATTGAAGGTAAAGCGTACAAATGAAAAAAAATGAATGAATAGCAAAATAGAGAAGTGAAAGCAAAACCCATTCAGCATCAAAAACAAATATCCACTAAAACCGTAATTTAAAACAAACCTATGAAATACCCGTTCCTTCTTTTCTTCATGATCTGTTTGTTTACTTCTTCCATGGGTCAATCAACCTGGCGCAAGGGTACTATAACCGCAAAGGATGGCACCGTTATGAAAGGTGAAATCAATGATAAGGAGTGGACAGTAAATCCTAAAGAAATAGAATTTAGGGAAGCCGGTGGTGCTACTAAAACATTTACCCTGCAACAAATTAAGAACTTCAGCACAGACCGCCCGGCAAAGTATGAATCATTTGCTTTTGAATATGATTCAGAAGATCAAAATATCAATAGCTTGTCAACCAACCGTACTCCGTTAGTACTTTCCAAGGACACCTTATTTCTAAAGGTAATTGTTGGGGCAAAAGTGGGTTTATTCCTACTGGTCGATTCAAATGGCAGGAATCATTTTTTTACTAGCACGAATAGTGGCGTGGAAGAACTGCTAAACCGAAAGTACCGCGATGCATCAAATAGTTCGGTTGTTGGCGTTAACGAAAAATTCAAACAACAACTGTTACTCAAGGCTGGCAACTGCAAAGAATTGCAACCGTCTATTAAGCAATTGAAGTATAATGAAGAGGTTCTTCGAAGCATGGTGAGTAAAATAAATAAGTGTAACGGATATCAGATTGAACCACAGTGGGAAGGTGAGGTAATTACAAAGAAGGCCAGTGCTGGAATTGTGCTTCAATTATTTTTCAGCAATCCTGAGTACACATTCCTGGTTTCTGATTTCAGTAAAATCAATTTTGGTGGTGGTGTCTTTTATGAGATTTACAGCAAGAAGAAACCTAATAGGATCTCGCTATACAATGAGCTTTTGTTTAAGCAAGTCAACCAGGATGGATTAACTTTTTCCAACCTACCTACTGAAATAAAATTTAGTCGTGTCAAAATGATAAACTCATTTCGGTTCAGCTACCCGGATAAAAGTGGTGGTAGATTTTACTGGGGCATAGGTATCGGAACAGGAGTACGTTTTAATACGATGGTAAATGGTAGGGAGAGCATTCCCGGTTACCCGGACTATAGTGGCTCTGAGTTTGAACTTGGATTGATGGTTAGTGGTGGAAAAACTTTTACGATTTCAAAGTCCTTAAAAATTAACACGGAATTACGTTATGAACTTGAGCAAAGCCCATTTGGGTCGTCATCGTTTGTAGGTGCTCATAATATTGGATTGTCTGTTGGTTTTGTTTTGAAATAGCAAAGAAAGACTTGATAGTTATGGAAACGCTCATTTATTAAACGATTAAGTGAAGACCTGGCTTTTTGGTTTACTTTTTTTTCTACCACACCTGGCTATTTCCCAGCAGTGGGATAGCCTGAGCTTTGTTCTTCCCACCGATACCCTTTTACAAAAGTCAATTCAGAAAGCAGATTCCATCAGCCTATGCAAAAGCTGCAATCTTCCATTG
>JANOXZ010000694.1:0-1864 GCA_031418695.1 Synechococcales cyanobacterium VAR_35_metabat_10 | reverse complement strand
ATCAATGATGTATTGTCTTAATTCTTTACAGAATTGTTCTAATTGATTTTCAGATAATTTTTTTAAATCGGCAGGAGAATCTACTTTAGCAAGCAATTCTCCAGGTACTACTCCAGATCCTTTTACAATTTCCATTACCTTCCTTTGTTGATAAGCGTCTGATCGAGAAAACGGCTCAGATAATTCATCTAGAACAAAATCAAGGATCTTTGCAAGATCTGGAGTTGCTACGCCAAGAACTAAACATCTTGGTTGAAGAATCTTATGGAAATCCTACTTGGATAAAGCCTCAACGAACAGGTAAATCGCCAGAACTAGAAGCTTGGAAAATTGAACAAAAGAAAAATACGCTGAAGGTGATTGGTCAAGTTTTAAAAATTTCTCAAGAAAACGATCGAGTTTTACTACGTCTTAGCGGATTATTGGATGACAACGAGGAAGAATGGATAGCATTACCTAATGAATTACCAGGATGGGCACTCGATGGCACAGTTTTTGAGGCAGATCTTAGTGAAGACATCGAAACTTTTCAAGAACTTGCCCAACGTCCTTGGGCATTGAGAAAATTTCGACATACTCCTTATCCATATTTGACTAACGATAACTTGAAAGAAAAGTTAGGTAGAATTGTTGGTCTGGAGAATCGCTGATGGCTTGTGAAATTTCTTTCTTGCCCGTCGGCAATGCAGACTGTATTGTAATTCATGCAGATGACTCAGTTGTCATAGTAGATCTCGGTAATAATCCGAGATTTATCTACAACTGGTTGAAGCGAAAAAATCTGAGTAAGATCGATAGAATCTACATAACCCATAGCCATCGCGATCATTTCCCATTTTCTTCGCTCAAAAAGTTAGTTGATTTTCTCGAACTCTGGTTTAGTCAGGGTGGTGAAGTAGAAACGTTTAGTTTGCCACTTGGGATTTATAGAGATGCTTTTACCAAAATTGACACTCTTAAAAGCTCGGACAATCTCAGATATCAGGAATTAAAAGATGCTGTAGATCGTCTTGATGACTGGGATCGGAGTAATAAAGTTAGATCTGTTCCTGCCCTACGCGATCCGACACCGGCTACTTTAGACGATCTCCAGATATTTACTCTGCATCCAAGACAGATTTTCATCGAAAGACATAGAGGCAGGGTAAACGAAATTTCTCTTGTATTGCGAGTTGTATATGGTGAGTTTTCCGCAATGTTACTTTCGGATTTAGAAGGTGAAGGATTAAAAGATTACTTGTCTGTTGCGAAAGCTAGTGATTCAAAAACTCTAGAAACTAAAGCAAATATTGTAAAAATTCCTCATCATGGTGGATATCCTACTAATGGTGGCGACTTGAAAGAGTTATTGGCTGCGATCGATGCCGAACTTGCCATCTTGTCTGTAGGCAGTAATAATCCTTATGGGCATGTGGCACCGGAATTGTTTCAGGCTTTAATCGAGTTACAGAATAATAATGGCCAACGACTAAAGCAATTTATCTGCACTGAAGTTACACGGACTTGCATTCATTCAAAATTAAAGCGATCGAGCATGGGTAAATCGGGACTATCTACTCCTCAAAAATGTGCAGGAGAAATCACTGTTATTGCTGATATTTTAGGTAAATGGCAATTGAAAACCGAGATAGCAAATCACATAAGCACAATCAAAAGCCTATCTCATGCTGCTTGTGATGGACGTGCTGATATTTAAGATGATTTAGCAGCGGTACTTAAACGAAGCAAATACCCTTAATCCTTTGGCGTAGCCTCTCCTTCAAGAGCAACTCACGTTAACTGATATAGAAATCGCGGGTGCCCTTGGCATCTATTGCTTCCCCAATTCGATCGAGTGCATGAACGTAGGCAGCAGTCCGCATCG
>JANOXZ010000693.1:0-5150 GCA_031418695.1 Synechococcales cyanobacterium VAR_35_metabat_10 | reverse complement strand
GGCGGAGAATCGAGCGGAAAATGTCCACAGACGGTTGCCGACAACAACCCACGCTTAGCTTGATTAGTAGGTAATGCTAAATTAGTAAATTTTTCTGGTCAGCTTTTGGGTGAGCATTTAGCCCATGCCGGATTAATTATGTTTTGGGCTGGCACTACAACGATTAGTGAAGTATTACGTTGGCAACCAGGTTTGTCTTTGGCCGACCAAAAATTTTTGCTATTACCGCATGTTACGCGACACCCTGAATGGTGACTAGGTTTATGTGGCTTTGCACTAATTAATTTAGGTAAAAAAATAGGCAGCTCTCGCTGCCACCAAACTATCGAAACGCTATAGAGAGGAGGTCTAAGAAGATTCCGATGCAATGATTTACTTAATCACTTCAATATAATAACTATAACATGTAGTGAAGAAAAACATTAATTGATTTGATAAAAAGTTCAAACTGAACGATTGTAGTGAATGATATTGAATTCACCAAGTGCTCTTCAATATTTATGCATTAGTATAATAAACCTCGCCAAAGGCAAAGAATGAACGGACGTTTTATGATAGACCTGTGATACCGCTCTCTGGGCATTAACTTTGGCGGCTAAACCTCCTGATGAGGCTTATGCTTTTGGGTATTCCAAAGCCGAGTATTTTTCTAGCGCCGTAGAAGAATTATTAATTTTAGTAGCAGCCATCAGCATTATGGTGGCCGCGATTGATGTCATACGGATATATGTGCCGGAAATGATTTGCTAGCAACCTTACTAAATACTAGTGGTGACATTGCAATTGTTTAGTTCGAAAAAATTCATGCAAGTAGCCCCTTACCAAGCTATCAATTCTAATATTTTCTCCACAGGAGAAAATATTAGAATTGATAGATGCTGATTTCTAATAGCAATTCCCAGTAATATAAAAAAACCTTATATTACTGGGTTATTAGAAATGAAAGTGTGAGCATCTTTGCAATATATGTTACAATAAGTATTACCCAACTCTTTGGGATGATTATATGACTCTAATTTGTCTAATAATTGCTTGGAGCCTGTTGATCAGTATTTTTACCTCAATCGTTATTTACTGTATCAATGGTTTTCAGCACATCCGCCGTCTGCATCGCATTCCCTGTAACAAGTGTCAGTATTTCACTGATAGTTATTATTTAAAATGCACTGTAAACCCAGAATGGGCCTGCTCTGAAGCAGCAATCAACTGTCAAGATTATCTTGTTCAGTCACAACTTACTCAGCAAAAGCTTGCCAAAAAACAAGTTTTTGTGCATCACCTCTGAGGATTTTTACCTATGAACTCCAATAACGCAACTCGCTTACCTAAATCTGGTCTCAAATCTGGCTTACAAGTCGATCGAATTACTCGGATCATTGCTGAACAATGGCCGGAGATTTGGCAGGCCACGATCAATCGCCAAAATCAACAGCTAGAAAATCACCGTAGCTTAATGTTGGCTGCTCGCAACCGACTGTTAGAAAAAGCTAGCTAAATTGTTGTTTTATATACAAAGTTTGTAGTGAGGTTGTACATTTCACTGCAAACTTTTTGATGTCAACAATGTAAAGACTTCCATCTTTAATCAGAGATTTTCGGCCTTTTTCGCTAAAATGAAGGCTGACACATCGATTAACCATAGGCTTATGGCAAATAGTGCTACCAAAGCACCATCGGCTCGTTCATTCGCTCTACTGTCGATCGGAGCCGCTGTCACCACCATTATTCTGAAGTTTGGCGCTTACAAACTGACTGGTTCAGTGGGCTTACTTTCTGATGCCCTGGAATCGCAAGTAAATTTGGTGGCAGCACTGACGGCTCTCTGGGCACTAACTTTGGCGGCCAAGCCTCCCGATGCTGCTCATGCTTTTGGGTATTCCAAAGCTGAGTATTTTTCTAGTGCCTTAGAAGGATTATTAATTTTAATAGCAGCCATCAGCATTATGGTGACCGCGATTGATCGAATTTACCATCCCCAGCCAATCGAGCAAATTGGCTGGGGCTTGTTGGTTTCGATGATTGCAGCGGCTATTAACGGCGGCGTAGCGATGATTTTGCTGCGTGCCGGTAAACGGTTAAGGTCGATCGCCCTCAAAGCCGATGGCCATCATTTATTGACCGATGTATGGACTTCGATCGGGGTATTAATTGGTTTGATTGCGGTACAGCTTACTGGCTGGCAAATTTTAGATCCTTTGATTGCAATCGGTGTGGCTGCCAATATTGTCTGGGCAGGATGGCGACTGTTGCGCGAAACTGGCTCCGGGTTATTAGATGCCGCATTATCTCCGGCAGATTTAGCCACCATCAATGAAATTTTACAAGCGCACCAGCAGGATGGCACCCAGTTCCATGCCCTACGAACTCGTTTAGCTGGCTCCCGCCGTTTTGTGACCATGCATGTGCTAGTACCGGGGCAATGGACGGTACAAAAAGGCCATAATTTGTGCGATCGGATTGAGCTAGAAATTGCCCGAGCTTTGCCAGGAACTCATACTATCACTCACTTAGAGCCATCAGAAGACCCACTTTCTTGGGAGGACAGTGAGTTAGATCGAACAGATACTGAGGAGAGTTCTGGTGCTCTGTAATGGTTTGGAGGCATCCCTGTATTACAATACGCTACGACAAAGCTGTACTGTTCGGAAAAGTTTTGTCAAATATGTTAGCTTGGATGCACAAAGCAGAACAGATCAAGGCTAAGATACCTCCATTGGCACATGTGAGGAAAAGAACGCAAATCGTTCTTTATTATAAGTTACCAGACCAAAAGCTCAAGTTTAAAAAGGTGCGAAACATGTATGTATTACAGAATGTGGTGAAAAAAGACAAGCCAACCAAAAAGCAAATGGCTCGCGTTAAGCAGCAGTTAGAAATAGAATACTGGCTCTCACAAGCGTTAGAATCTGGTTGTTTCTCCCTGGAGTGCAGCGGTTAAATGAATAGGCGATGCTCGTAACGAACCCCATCTCATCGTTGAGGTGGGATTTGCATTTAGTAGTGATGTAGTTATGGTTTTAAGGTTTGCAATTTACAGAGAAAAGCTTGATTTTCAGCAGGAATACCAGTAGCTACTCGGAAGTGATAGTTGTCTAGACCCGGTTTACCACCGAAATCTGCTACAAAGATCTCTTGCTGAGCTAGTTGAGCTACCAATGTAGCAGAAGGGATATTCCAAGTTTTACAGCTTACCAGCATAAAATTTGTGTCCGATCGATAAACTTTCAACCCCAAAGCTTGCATAGTTTCGGCTAACTGCTGCCGTTCGCTTTTAATCTCAGCTAACTTATTCTCCGTATAATCTAAATCAGCCAATGCTGCAATACCCGCCGCGATCGCCAAATGATTTACCGGAAAAATCTGTGCCACCCGATAGAGGTAATCAGTCATCTGCGGGTTAGTAATGCCATAACCTATACGCAAACCCGCCAAGCCAAAGCCTTTAGAAAGACTGCGCAGCACAATCAGATTGGGATACTGCTCAATTTCAGATGCGATTGTGGTTTGGCAGATTTCAAAATAGCATTCATCCACCACAATCAAGCAGTCAGTTTGGTTTAGTAATTCTATCAGAGTCGCTAGATCAACCAAGTTAGCCGTGGGATTATTGGGATTAGCAATAAAAATCAGCTTAGTGCGAGGAGTGATCGCTGCGATAATCGCCGCCACATCCAGTCCAAAATCGGCCTTGCGCGGCACCGTAACTGTCACACCACCCAACATTTGGCTAGCCGCCCCATACACAAAAAACGTAGGTATAGGCAAAATCACCTCATCACCTGGCTCTAGGCAAATCTTCAGCACCAGTTCAATCAAATCATCCGAACCATTGCCCACAAAAATTTGATCGAGGTCTACCTGGTTATAATCGGCGATTGCTTGACGCAAAGTATTAGTAAGCACTTCCGGATACCGATTGATACCAATGGCCGCCGCCTGAATGGCGCTGATCACTTGAGGGGAAGGAGGATAGGGAAACTCACCTTTATCCAGGCGAATAGCTCGATCGCTTTTAATGCTACCCGCTTGTTTGCTAGGTAGACTATGCACGATCGAGCGGATTGATTTCTCCATAATACTTCCAGGCAATTTAGATCAAGATATTCTTGACCAGTTTAACTGGTTGTGACTCTTTAATTTTAGGTACGCATATCTTGCCAGAGCTTTTGATACTGTTGCTGCTGCGCCGCGTTTAAGCTGGGCAAAAACTCCCCTTTGGCAAAAGCTTTGTGTATAGGATTTTCGGGCAGCTCTGGAGGCAATGGTTGGCCGCTGAACACAGGTGAAGCCCCATTAGTAGAGGTAGAAATCTTAGTAGCCGCTGCATTTTGCCAACAAAAATCAATCCACTGCTCGATCGAAGGCGAAGAACTCGGTAAAGACCTAGCCGTATTGGGCTGCACCCACAAATCTGCCCACAACGAAGCACCAGAAGCTGGAACAGCAATCCCTAAGTCGGGTTGACGAGCCAATAAGCCCACCACATCTGCCGACCAACCGACGGCCACCCAAGCATCACCAGTTAACAATGGCGAGATATATCGATCGGAGCTGTAAAACAAGGTCTGTTGATGTAACTGCCGTAATGTCGGTAACAACTCCGGCACCTGTTGGGGATCGGTACTGTAAGAATGACCAAGGCGCTTGAGAGTTAGGCCAATCACTTCTTGCTGTTGATTGAGTAGCACCACTTTACCTTTCAGTGCAGGCTGCCACAGATCTGACCAGTCAGTAGGCAAAGGAATATTGTTTTGCTGTAAGCGATCTTTCCGATAAATTAACACCGTACTGCCCCAACGGTAAGGTGCGCCCCAAATTTGGCCATTGCTACTGCCCAATTTTTGCCATTGGGGAGCGAGTTTTTGCCAACTGGGCAACTTGTCAATATCTAATGGTTGCAAGAGCTTTTGTTCGATCGCCCCCTGGAGCCAGGTATCACCCAGCGATATCAAATTAGTAGCCTGGTAATTGGGCGGTGCTTGCCAAGGCAGTCGCCAACTCCAGCCGCCTTTTGGGGCTGGGGGATTTTTCCAATCTTTCAATAATTTTAGGCCCTCAGCAAGCTGACCAAAAGCTGATACTTCTAGCAAATCACTTTTACTAAAACGGCGAAATTCGCCTAGTAATACTCCCGGAAAAGTGCCTCGCAG
>JANOXZ010000692.1:0-7935 GCA_031418695.1 Synechococcales cyanobacterium VAR_35_metabat_10 | reverse complement strand
CCACCTGCGATCCAAGCTGGAGTGGTGGTCATGGTAATATTCACCACTTTTCTTGCCCCTCCGCTACTGCGACTAGTTTTTAAAGACCCTCCCTTAGTCACACCAAAACTACTAGATTAATTGGTCTTTATATAGAGAGACAAATAGCAAATTTGGTTAATTTTGGCAGAAGAACTGGGTATCTTAAAGTATGTCTTTTTATCTAAAAAGCATACATAGCAAAGCATCGTGTCGCTTGTCATATCGAGATATCGGCTCCTCAGCCAAATATCCAGATCTGGTTACAAAGTGACATATATGGACATAATCCATGTTATGTTTACCCACACGGATTGGACGGAACCCATTTGCTTTACTTAATCTCGAAACAACCGTAGCCAAATAAACATCATTAGTTTTAGTAACAAATACGGTACTCACCTAACGGTGAGATCGTGAGTAGTAATTTTGAGGGTTTTATCTCGTGAGATTGTCTTCCATAGCTTTAGCCTGTTGTGCGCTGTTAGCGGTCGTCCCCCCTGCTGATGCCGGTCAGTTGACCACCTGGCAAATGTCTGGTGATGGTAAAAAACTGTCTTTTAAAACCAATGGTAGTGTGCAGCCCAGAGCGACTTTATTGTTTTCCCCCACCCGCTTGGTGATAGATCTACCCGGCACTGTTTTCCCCCGGCCTACCGTTACTCAAACCTTATCAGGATATTACAATACTTTGCGAGTTGGTCAGTTCGATGCTAGCACCACCAGATTAGTGCTAGAGGTTCGCGCAGGTTACACTTTAAACCCGAGGCAAATTAGCTTCACTGGTTACAATCCGATCGATTGGTTAGTAGATCTGCCCAACCCCGTAGTTGGCAACATTCCATCGAGTTAGTTTTGTATCTTTAGACGATCGTTTAGGAGGAGTAAAAAACCGTGAAATTAACATGGCTATTGGTTAGTTCGTTTGGAGCAATGTTGGCTGCGCTGCCTGCCAGTGCATCAGAAATCGTCTCTTGGCAATTTAATAGAGACAACGGCCAGCTAGACTTCAGCACCGATAGTCGTGTGCAGCCAGAAGCGCAAATGCTTGCGAATCCTGGCAAACTAGTGATTTTACTCCCAGAAACCAACTTTAATCGGCCCACGTTTCGCCAGTCCAGCAGCCGGGGAGTCAAAGAATTTCGAGTAGGCTATGACCCCGAAACCCGTACCACTAGCTTGGTGTTTGAATTAGAACCCAGCTATATGATCGATCCAGAAAAAGTGCTGGTCAAAGCTAGCAGCACCAATCGTTGGGTGGTCAAAGTACCAGAGCCGCAGGTATTGCGCGGTGGCACGGCAATAATTGGTGCCATCCCAGTATTGAGTGAAGATGGCAAAATCATCACTGCTGAACCAAAAGTGACCAGCACCGTAGTAGCCGGGGTCAGTACTAGTACCAGTGCCACTATCAGTAACCCCACGATCACCAATCCTCCAATTACTGCCAGCAGTCCAAACATCGTCCCTGTCAATTCGGGCAACGTCCCCACACTGTTAGCTGCTGGTAATCCGGTGGTTGTCAGCGCAGTTGAGCTAGATAAGCAATACAACCGGGTGATTGTGCGCGGCAGTCGCCAAATGGTCTTTAAAGGTGGCTGGGATGCCAGCACTGCCAGCTATCGCATAAACATCGAAAATGCCCGGTTGTCTGGGGATCTGCGGCTGCCCAGTGGTGCACCAGTAGATTTACGTGTCTCCCAAGGTGGCACCTTTGTTCAGATTGAATTGCGGCGCTATGATCGATATCAAATTGGCCCAGTAGCCCAGTATTATGGCGGCCAAATTTTAACCTTGCCATACGGCAGTGCCCCCCGCACTATCGCCACCCGCACAACCTCAACGACAACTACTCGTCCAACCACAACGACTCAAGCTCAAACCACCCGTCCCAGTGGCAAGGTCTTAGTCATGATCGATCCTGGTCATGGAGGTCGAGATCCGGGCGCGATCGGCTTGGGTGGATTGCAAGAAGTAGATGTAATCATGCCGATCGCCAAAAAGTTAGTCAACATCTTAGAAAGCAAAGGCATCGCC
This sequence comes from Synechococcales cyanobacterium VAR_35_metabat_10, assembly GCA_031418695.1. Lineage (GTDB taxonomy): Bacteria > Cyanobacteriota > Cyanobacteriia > Cyanobacteriales > Chamaesiphonaceae > JAAFHZ01. The sequence goes on along the minus strand of JANOXZ010000692.1, from coordinate 5,880 downwards.
ACCAAAATGACCCGTGACGGCGACTACTATGTGGGCTTAGATGAAAGAGTGGCTTTGGCGAACCGTTATGATGCCACCATTTTTGTCAGCATCCATGCCAACTCGATCGATGGCCGCCCAGATGTCAATGGCCTGGAAACTTACTACTACGGCTCCGAAGGCAGCAAATTAGCCGAGATTGTCCATCGGAATGTACTGAGTACGGTTACAGCTAAGGGATTCTACTTAGGCGATCGAAATACTCGATCGGCCAGATTCTTGGTCTTGCGTAAGTCACGAGTGCCCGCCATCTTGGTCGAAACTGGCTACCTAACCAACGAAGCAGAAGTAGCTCGGCTACGCCGTGATGATTACCGGGCAGTAGAAGCCGAGGGAATTGCCAAGGGGATCATGGAATATCTATCACGATATTAGATTGTAATCCTTTGTAATCATAAGTAAAACTACTCACATAAGTCGAAAAAGATTGAATATCCTAGATTTGCTTCAGACAAATGATTGAACTCATTCCTTTCCAGATATGATACAAATGCGTGGAGTGTAGATTATTTTCGAGGTACCCTTTGTTGAGCTTGTCTGCCCCTGAAATAGCACCTATCAATACTAACAATGCCCAAATTGGCGTTTTTGACAGTGGAGTTGGTGGCCTGACTGTTTTGCAAGAGATTCATAGGCAATTGCCGCACGAATCAGTTTTATATTTTGGGGACACTGCCAGAGTGCCCTATGGTAATCGGGAACCCGCCGAGATCATTACTTTTGTGCGCGAAATTTTGCACATGATGGCCAAGCAAGATGTGAAAATGGCGATCATGGCTTGTAGTACAGGCTCGGCCTTAGCCATGGATTTGGTGAAAGGCGAATTTGATTTTCCGATCGTCGGAGTAGTACGACCAGGGGCGAGGGCAGCGGTACAAGCTGGATCGAGAATTGGCATTATGGCCACTCATGCCACCGTTAGAAGTCAGGCTTATAGCAACGAAATTTGGCGCTGTGCCGCCGACGCCCAAGTTTGGGAGATTGCTTGCCCTAAATTTGTGCCCTTGATTGAAAATAACCAAATCGATTCACCAGAAATGATGGAGGCTGCCGAAGAATATTTGCAGCCTTTGATCGATCGAGAAATTGACACCCTAGTTTTTGGCTGCACTCATTATCCCCATCTTAAGCGGGTCTTCCAGCAGATTTTGCCGCCCCATGTCACCTATGTAAACCCTGCCGAAGCCGCCATCGTTGAAACGGCACAGGTTTTAGCCGGTGAAGGCATTCAAGCCAATCCCAACCTGTTGGGTGAAACCAGTTTTTATGTCAGCGGCTCAGCCCATGACTTCGCCGATTTGGCGACCAATTGGTTACCAAGTCGTCCTTATGTGCAAAATATTCCGGTGGAATCGTTGCGTCTGTAGAGGCATCTAGAAAGCATAAATCTAGGAACTGCCCCCCGGCTGAGAAAAATAGCTTAAAATAAGTGTAAACTTTCGTAAACGCTTATTAAGCCAGCTAGTAACTCATGAACTCGGTGACATCCCCTTTCGCTCCTGTTGAAGCCGATCTGAAAGTGTTGGCAGAGAACCTTAAATCTTTGGTGGGCGCTCGCCATCCTATCCTCTACGCGGCGGCAGAGCACCTCTTTTCCGCCGGTGGCAAGCGAGTTAGACCAGCGATTGTCTTACTAATTGCCCGTGCTACTTTACCGGGCGAAGACATCACTCCTCGGCATCGGCGGTTAGCAGAAATCACTGAAATGATTCACACTGCTAGCTTGGTACATGATGACGTGCTAGATACAGCGGAGACCCGGCGGGGAATTCCCACAGTCCATGACCAGTTTGGTAACCGAGTGGCAGTATTGGCTGGCGACTTTTTGTTTGCTCAGTCTTCTTGGTATTTAGCGAATTTAGATAATTTGACGGTGGTGAAGCTGCTTTCCCAAGTAATTATGGATTTAGCTGAAGGCGAGATTCAGCAGAGCCTGAGTAGTTTTGATACGGAGATGTCGATCGAAACCTATTTAGAAAAAAGCTATTTCAAAACAGCCTCACTATTGGCTAACAGCGCCAAGGCTACTGCGATTTTAAGCGATCTACCTGAACCTAGCTGCCAAAAAATGTACCTCTATGGTCGCCATTTGGGCTTAGCGTTCCAGATTGTGGATGATATTTTGGACTTTACTAGCTCCAGCGAAGTACTCGGCAAGCCCGCTGGCTCTGACTTGGCAGGGGGCAATTTGACGGCACCAGTGCTTTATGCTATGGAAGAGCAACCACGCTTAGCAGAGCTAATTGTGGGCGAGTTTGAACAAGAAGGCGATCTAGAAAAAGCCCTGGGGTTAATCCATAGCAGCACTGGCCTTGATAAATCTTGGGCTTTAGCCAAAGAACATGTGGGGTTGGCCTTAGAGCAATTGACCGATTTAGCACCTTCTCATTCCAAGTCGGCGTTGATTGAAATGGGCGATTATGTGTTGCAACGCTCCCATTAAATTTTGAAACTCCATACTTCTAGCGGTAACTGGCAACTTGGCCTGAGTTTGTCGATCGTCACGGTCTTGCTGTGGGGACTGATTCCTTTGGCCTTAGGAGTGGTGTTACAGGCGATCGATGTAGCCACGGTCAATGCTTTTCGTTTTCTGAGTTCTTTTGTGTTGTTAGGCGGCTACTTAGCTAGTCGGCAACAGTTGCCAACGGTTAAACAATTGCAGGCGACTTCGCCAGTTTTAATGTTGGTGGCGATTGGAGGTTTAACCTGTAATTACTTATTTTTTACCAAGGGCTTGGTAGCCACTTCGCCATCCCATGCGGAAGTATTGATTCAGTTAGCCCACTTATTTTTTGGTTTTGGTGGTCTGCTGATCTTCAAGGAAACCTACAGCCGTAAGCAGTTATTTGGTCTAGGGATTTTAGTGCTGGGCTTGGTAGGATTTTTTAATCAGCAGTTGGCAGTGGTGGCCGCCACCGAGAAATATTGGGCAGGCAGTGCCATGTTGGCTTTTGCCGCTTTGACTTGGGCGATCTATGCGCTGGCACAGAAGCAAATGTTGCAAAATCTCAGTTCTGGCCAAATTATGTGGATAATTTATGGCTGCTGTGGGGTGATTTTTGGGGTCTTCTCTCATCCGGCGAGTGTATTAGCAATGTCGCCGTTGCAGTGGGGGATGTTGATTTTTGCGGGGTTAAATACTTTTGTGGCCTACGGGGCTTTTGCTGAATCTTTGGCTCATTGGCCTGCATCACGGGTGAGCGCGGTGTTGGCTTTGGCTCCGATCGTCACTTTGGTAGCCATGGCGATCTTGGCTCCTTGGTTATCGCTTCATGCCGAGCAAATTACGCCTTTAGGGATTGCTGGGGCAATAGCGGTGGTGGTGGGTTCTATTTCGATCTCTCTCAACGATCAATCCAATCGGCCTAAATAGCTGCTGTAACTGGGCAAACTACCCTTATGGTGGAAATAGTGCCAGAATAGTCCCATTGCAACAAATATTCACAATGCTGACATCTCCTGCTGAGACCGATCATCTCCAGAGTTCAGAGCTACATGCTTTAGAGCATCAGAATTTAGAACTTACTCCGCCCTCGGGCTGGAGTAAGCTGCTGTTTGGCCAAGAACCGACCCTAGAGCTCATTGCAATTTTGCTGGTATATGGGGTGCAAGGGGTTTTGGGTTTGGCTAAATTGGCCGTCAGTTTTTTCCTCAAAGATCAGTTGGCACTATCTCCAGCACAAGTCGCAGCCTTAATGGGTGTGGCTGCTCTGCCTTGGGTAATTAAACCGCTGTTCGGTTTTATTTCGGATGGATTGCCGGTATTTGGCTATCGACGCAGACCTTATTTGGTCTTGGCTGGTTTGTTGGGGGCAGTAGCATGGCTGAGTTTGGCGATTTTTGTGCATACGCCGGGAATGGCTACGTTGGCGATCGCTATGACTTCTTTATCGGTAGCTTTTAGTGATGTATTGGTAGATTCGCTAATTGTAGAAAGAGCGCGGGGTGAATCTTTGAGTAAGTCTGGTTCGTTGCAGTCTCTCTGTTGGGGAGCCTCGGCGCTGGGTGGTCTATTGACGGCCTATGCCAGTGGGTTGCTGTTGAGCAAGTTTACGCCGCAAACTGTTTTTGCCGTGACGGCAGTGTTTCCATTGCTGGTTTCGCTGGTGGCTTTTTGGATCGATGAACAGCCGATTACTATTAAAGAATCAGCGGTAGCTCAGGCCAAGGGTCAGATCAAGCAGCTCTGGACAGCTTTGCGCCAGAAGGCGATTTGGATGCCTTTGGCATTTGTGTTTTTGTGGCAATGCACTCCCACTGGCGAATCTTCCTTTTTCTATCTTGTGACCAATGAACTGGGCTTTACTCCAGAGTTTTTGGGGCGGGTAAGGCTTATTTCTAGTTTGGCTTCGCTGATCGGGATCTGGGTGTTTCAACGCTATCTCAAGGCAGTGCCTTTTAGGACTATCTTTGGCTGGACTACAGTGATCTCTTCGCTGTTGGGTTTGACGACTTTGTTGTTGGTGACTCATACCAATCGTGCTTTAGGCATAGACGATCGATGGTTTAGCTTAGGCGACACCTTGATTTTGACGGTGATGGGACAAATTACTTTTATGCCGGTGCTGGTGTTAGCCGCCCGTCTCTGTCCTGCTGGCATCGAAGCTACTTTGTTTGCTTTATTGATGTCGGTGCTGAACTTGGCTGGTTTGGTGTCTCAGGAAGGTGGAGCTTTGCTGACTCATGCTCTGGGCATTAATGAACATAACTTTGACAAGCTGTGGCTATTAGTAACCATTACTAACTTAGGTGGCATCCTGCCGCTGATTTTCTTGGGTTGGCTACCAGAAGATGAAGCACCTATAAAAGATACGACTCAAGCAGGTGAAAATATTTCATGATTTTCTAGCCTCTTTACCAAAATCCCCGATGGTGGGCACTGCCCACCATCCAAATACTTTAACTACAATCAAATATCTAATACTCAACATGCTTAATCTAGAAAAAACTACTGCTTACGCTCAAAAAGATTGGGCACAGGGCTATCAATCACAGAAAAATGAATATGAGTATTGGATCGAAAATATTACTGGCGAAATCCCCCTAAATCTAGCAGGGACACTGTTTCGGAATATCCCCGCCATGTTGGATGTCAATGGAGTCTCAGTAAGACATCCATTTGATGGCGATGGCATGATTTGCTCGATCGGATTCCGGGATGGCAAGGCATTTTTCCGCAATCGCTATGTGCGCACCGCAGGTTTTGTAGCTGAGCAAGCTGCTAACAAGTTTTTATTCCGAGGCGTATTTGGCACCGCCAAAGCTGGAGGCTGGTTGGCCAATGCTTTTGATATTAAGCTGAAGAATATTGCCAATACCCATGTGATCTATTGGGGCGGCAAGCTCTTGGCTTTATGGGAAGCGGCAGAACCTCATCGATTGTTACCAGAAACCTTGGAAACAGTTGGGTTAGATTATTTGGATGGGGTCTTAAAACCTGGAGACGCTTTTGCTGCTCATCCTCGCATCGACCCGGCGGGTAAATTGGTAAACTTTGCGCTAAAAACAGGCTTATCCACCACTGTTAAAATATTTGAATTCGATCAATCTGGCAAACTAGAAACTAGCTACGAACATGTAGTCCCTGGTTTTGCTTTTATTCATGATTTTGCGATCACTCCTAACTACTGTATTTTCTTCCAGAACCCAGTGGGCTTCAATCCTTTGCCCTTCTTGTTTGGCATGAAAGGAGCTGGGGAATGCGTGAAATTCAAGGCCGAGGAAGCCACCAAGATTTTGGTAATTCCCCGTAATGGCAAAGATCCTGTCAAAGTATTTGAAAGCAATTCGGGCTTTGTGTTCCACCATGCCAATGCTTTTGAAACTGCCGATGGATTGTCG
>JANOXZ010000691.1:0-9179 GCA_031418695.1 Synechococcales cyanobacterium VAR_35_metabat_10 | reverse complement strand
CCGGTGTGACTTTGGCCGATACCCATGGCGGGGCGTTTCTGCGCTTGTTTAGTCCTCAGAATTACAATGCTATGTTAGTTGCTGAAGGGACTTTGCAGCCGGTGAAATCGAAGGCGATCGATACTAGCTGCATTATTGATGGCCGGATTGAAGAGTTGATGGCGACGGGTTTTGTGGAAGGACAGATTTTGGTGCCGCAGTTTGTGTTGCAAGAGTTGCAGTTGTTGGCCGATTCTTCTAATGATATGAAGCGGATTCGCGGTAGGCGCGGTTTGGATGCTTTGAAGAGAATGCAGGATGAGTTTCCTGATTCGATCGTGATTCACCCGATTAATTATGCAGATTTGACGACGGTAGATGATAAGCTGCTGCGCTTTGCCAGTGAAATTAATGGCATGTTGCTGACCAACGATTTTAATCTGAGCAAAGTTGCTGATCTACAAAAAGTGCCGGTGTTGAATATCAATGATGTGGCCAAGGCGCTTAGACCGATCTATTTACCGGGCGATAGCATTGAACTCAAGATTGTCAAAGAAGGTAAAGAAGCCTCCCAAGGTGTCGGCTATTTAGATGACGGTACGATGGTAGTAGTAGAAGAAGGTCGTCAGTTTGTGGGTAACGAGGCGCGGATTGTGGTGACTTCGGCGCTTCAGACTACTGCGGGGCGGATGATTTTTGCAAAACCTTATGGAATGGCGAGTTAGGTATGACAACTGGAATTAAGTTTGCGGCAGCGATCGAACTCACTCAACAGTTTGTGTTGCAGTTACAAGATGGGGCGTTAACTCCAGAGCAGGTGGAGAGTTTTGTGACAGATTTGGTGGCGACTCAGGAGGGGGCGCGGGGCTTTTTTGTGGGTTATTTGACCAATGGTTTGGCAGTGGTGGACAAGGTTCATCCGGGGATTATTTTAGGTTTGCAGGCACATCCAGCAGTGGTGGCCGATTTGTTGGTGAAAAATTTGGCGATGTCTACGGCGCAAAATCTTCATTTTCTGCGGGAAAACCAGGCAGATATGGCGGCCAATTCGGCGACGGTGGCTAAAAGATCGCGGCAGCTTATTGATGCTTTGCAGATGCCCGAGATTGTGGTGATTACTCAGCAAATCATTGATGCTATTCGGACTGGTACTGGTGATTATGTGGAGTTTTTGGAGCGTTGGGGCTATGATGCCGAACAGAAAGTGGCGATCGAGAAAGCTCTAAGTTCCTAAAATTCTACTGAATGGGGTGGGTTATGCGGAACCGAATCCCACCCCGATGAGTTCAATGGCGCTCCCTTTTGCGAAGGCAAACGCTACGCGAACGGCTCCGCTCAGGGAACGCCCTTTATTGGTTTTCATCATGTCTGTAGGCGAACCGTATTGTCTAAAATGCTTGCCTGTTTACAGGTGGAGAATAGACGCAACCCATGCTGTGAAGGACTCCAAAATAATCTATGCTCGCAGAATAAAATCTTTGTAAACTTTTGTAATGATTTGAGAAAATCTGGGAATACTAGAAAGTGTAGACAAGCGAGCACGTAGCAATACTACAATGCTATATAATTATCAAGCTCCCTTTTTTATCAAAATGCTTTCAGCTAAACCTTCACACCAATTACAGATCCAATGTCACAAGTTATCGTAAGCATTGATGGCAAACCAGTTATGGCTGAAAAGAATTCGACCTTGTCTGATATTTTTAAAGTCAACGACATTGCCGTTACTCAATTTTGTGGTGGTCAGGGTGTCTGTACTGCCTGTCACTGTCTAGTTTTGGGCGGTGCAGCCGCTTTATCGAAACCCACAGAACAAGAGCAGATGATGTTCAGCAAGATCGATCGGCCTGGAGCCAGATATGCCTGCCAAGCTCGTGTTGTGGATAATGGGGCGATGCTTCAAACCACCCCAGCCAGAGTTTTAGCCAAAAAATAAATTACGACAGGGGAGATTTCAGCAGTTTGGTGTGAAATCGGACTTGCTGATTTTTGCCTGCAAAATATCGAATTTTAAGTTTTCTCTAAATCATCTCCAAAGTTTTTATTGAAATCATTCCAACAATCACCGATGCTGTCGGTGATTTTTTGGTATTCCCAAATCGGGATATCACTACGAACATAAAAGAATCCCAGATTATTCCACCCCATAGGTGGTGTGATGTCTTGTTTCCCAGTGTTACTCATCAGAAACCAAGTCATTTTGTGAAATTTAGTGATCACATCTAGATTAGTTATGGGATTCTCCATTATAAACATGATAATGAGATCTACCATCTCCGACAGCGAATCTATACTGGTTATTTGGTTGCTAGATAAATCTATTTGGGTTAAAGATATCAAATCTACTAAAGGTTCGATCAAAGTGATTTTGTTGTTGTTTAACAGGAGCTTCTTTAACTTATTCAACCCGGATAATCCTGTCAAGTCATTAATCTGATTATTACCCAAGCCTAGCTTAGTTAATTCTTGCATTTCAGACAGAGGACGTAAATCTGTAATCTCGTTGGAATCAAGGAGTAGCTTGGTCAGGTTTTTCATCCCAGATAATGGCTGCAAATCAATAAGGTGATTGTTATTCATAGAAAGTTCAGTCAAACTATTCATTCCAACCAGCGGGGTTAAATCATTGATCCGATTGCCATCCAGCGATAGCTTAGTTAAATTAGTTAAGCCCACCAATGGCTGCAAATCATTGACTTTAACATTTTTCAAGAAAAGCTTTTTTAAATTAACTAGTCCGGACAATGGTTGTAAATTATTGAGAATGTTATATGATAGCGAAATCTCGGTGAGATTATTTAAGGTTGCCAAAAACTCCAAATTATGGATTTGATTACTCCGCAATGATAACTTCTTGAGGTTCGTTAAATTTGCTAAAGGCTGCAAATCAGTTATTTTGTTGTTATGAAGAATCAGCTCAGTAAGGTTTGTGAGATTTTCCAAAGGTCGCAAATCAGCTATTTCATTGCCATTCAGAATGAGTTTAGTAAGATTGGTTAAACTAGCTAACGGTTGTAAATCAGTTATTTGACTACCTGTTAACTGGAGTTCCGTAAGATTTCTTAGCTTGGCATCAGATGATTGGCAATCTACAGCATTTGTTTTTTGTAGCAAAAAGTCGAGCAGCGTAAATTCTTGTTCTTCAGGGTTAACCTTTTTCAATATCACCTCAACTGTTCTTCTGGTCTCCGCAGGTAAAGAATCCTTTTCTTGACACCATTGAGCAAAAGTTTTAGTAGTCATGTTGATTTCCTCTGAGACAGTGCTATCTAAAACATTGTAAACGACAAAAAAACGTTTGCCTTTTTAGCAACCGTTTCTTTCTGACAGAATAGAGTTTTGACTATGGGCGTAGTTAGGTTAGTAACATTGCCTGCTGTCTAATTAAAGTGTTTTGTCACCACCCCTGATCGATTTGTACAAGGTGTCATACTCGATCGCCGATTTATCCCAACTGACATCGCAGGCCATGGCTCTTTGTTGCAGAGCTTTCCAAGGTTCTTTGTAGCGGAAGCCTTCCCATGCCCGCACCATGCAGGTATACATATCCAGTGGCTCATAGCGATCGAAGCAGTAACCATTGCCGGTGCTAGTGCTAGGGTCATGATGGAAAACGGTATCTACTAAGCCACCAGTCCGACGGACGATCGGCACACAGCCATAGCGTAAAGACATTAGCTGACTGATGCCACAAGGCTCAAAGCGACTGGGCATCAAGAAAGCATCAGCTCCACCATAAACTCGGCGAGATAAGGTGTCGTTGTACATTAAGTAGGTGGCCATTCGTCCGGGGTAGCGGGCGGCGAGTTGCCAGAGTTGGGTTTCGTAGTTGCGATCGCCGGTTCCTAATAATACAAATTGGGCATCAGTGTAGGCCAAGAATCGATCGAGGGTTTGCAGCAGTAGGTCTAGACCTTTTTGTTCTACTAAGCGCGATACCATGCCCACTAAAAATACGTCTGGGTCGATGGTTAAGCCTACTTCTTTTTGCAGAGCGGCTTTATTTTCGGCGCGGTTTTCTAAAGTTTTGGCATCGAAGGTTGTTACTAGAGCTTTGTCATTGCTAGGGTCATTAATTTCGGTATCGATACCGTTGACGATGCCCGAGAGTCGATCGCTGATAAACGAGAGCAGTCCTTCGATTTTTTCGCCGTATTCGATCGTTTTAATTTGCTCGGCGTAGGTGGGCGAAACGGTGTTCACTCGATCGGCATATTGTACGGCGGCGGCCATGGTGTTGTGACCCTGCATGTACCATGGACACCAAGTAATGCGGTCTAAGTACCACCGCCAAGGCCCTTGGTAGGCTAGGTTATGGATGGTAAAGACGGTGCTAATTTCGGGGTCTTGGTGCATCCAGACCGGAATCATGCCGGTGTGCCAGTCGTGGCAGTGCATAATTTCTGGTTTCCAGTGGTTCCAGGCAAATTCGGCGGCTCCGTTGGCAAAGAAGGTGAAGCGCCAGTCTTCGTCTTCGCCTCCATAGATGCGGTTAGGGTCAAATACTGGGTGGCCAAATAGATATAGGGGTACGTCGGTGTCGGGTAGGAGTGTTTCGTAGACGGCGAAGTCGTTGAACATGGCGTAGCCCCGGTAGACGGGTTCTTCTGGGACGGCTACTTTGCTGTTGATAACGCCGTAGTAGGGCATAAATATGCGCACGTCGTGTCCCATTTTGCGCAAAAATTTGGGCAGTGCGCCTACTACATCGCCCATACCGCCGACTTTGGCCAAAGGCACTGCTTCTGCCGCCACAAATAAAATCTTCATACTAAATCCACTGGAATTGCATTCATCTTAAGGCTTTGAGGGCGCGATGGATCATCCAAGATGCTGGTTTAAGCGATCGCTCTGATGCCTTCTCTCTTTTTTGTGTAATCTTGGTCTGCTGGGCAGGCTTCCGGAAAGCTGTTTGATAAATTTGCGGTATACGCACTAGGTTGTAACAAAAGAAATCTCGTTGGAACTATTGATTTGTCAGTTTAGTCGGTTCTTTCAATCTAGATATCAAAACTACAGATTTTAATCTAAATAAAATAAATTAGGGTGCAAAATGGATGATAAGTATCGATCAAACAAAATAATCAAAGCCTGTGGGACTACTCTTTTCTCCCTGCTTTTCTTTGTGCTCATCCCACTGTCTTCAACTCAAGCCCAGGTAAAAGGAAAGATAGATGTTTCGACATATCAAGTTCCTAGCGGATATACCGCAGCAAAGAGCACATCAGTAGCCCGATCTTTTATCAAGAGATATGGTGGTGGTTACAAGTTCAGTCTAATAACCATTTATGCCAGTACAGGTAGTTTTGGTAATTCTACTACCGATTTCTCACGACGTTGGAAGCAGTTGATTGGTGACATAGCCACAGAAAAAACTTTGCCCAAGATAGAGCAAACTACCGATAAGAATGTAAAGATTGCTAGAATGGCAATATGTTAAAGCTGATTTATACGCATGGACGTGCTAAACAATATTCATACAAATTTTATGCAGGCTCAGATAATCATGAATATTTGCTACTGACTTTGCAGGGTTCTGCAGAAGAGGGATTTTTCAGACGGCAGGGCAAGTAGATTGTAGAAATGGAAAATATTAAGTAGCTGGCAATAAACTGAATTATGACAGCAGCGAAATCGAACAATATACATTTAGAGTTGAAAAGCAGGTACGATTCAAGCTACAACTACTATTCGATGCACCTTTGGCATCTGCTCTATTTGCAGGGTTAATAGCGTGATGAAATTTCACGGAGCGATCTTTCTGGAACCGTTTGCCAGTAAAATCAGTCAATAAAACTTGTGCCTTTATAATTTATTTTAACCAACATGAAAAATTATCGCTATGGTTTAGGATTGGCTTTTGGAGCATTGTTAATCGTTCAGGTAGCAACTATGGCCACCGCACATTCTGTGGCAAAGCCTATGAATGAGTCATTTCAAACTGCCTTGAAGCAGGATGAGCCGGTGTATGTAACCGATCGACAGTTCACCAAAGGAGAGTGGGCTTTCAAAGTCATTCAGGCTGGCTCAGACCTCAAATATCAAGGATCTTCCTTAATTAGAGGCAAAGATATTAGTGTCAACCGAGTAAAAAGAACCAAGAGCAATGGTCGCCTGTTATATACTTGGCAAACAGGCAGCTCGACTTTTTATACAGTAAGCTGGCAGCCATCTGACCCCACTTTTGCCCGGTTAAGAATCATCAAAGCTGGCAAGACATTAGTTAATGAATTATTGCAAGAAGAACAACCATAAAAGTTGATTCTATTATCAGAGTAGTCATTCTTAATAGATTTGGATTGACTGCTCTGACTAGCCAGTAACTGGTATGATTTATCTCGTATTGCATTCTGTAATTTCCATAAACTCAAGATGGCATGAAAAAACATTACTATAATATGGGACTATCTTTGACAGTTTTACTGTTATCAACTCTGTTGCTGAGAAGTTCATCAAATGCTACAGTAGCAGTATTTCCGCAGGCGAGTCAATTTCCTGCTGGTAATGTACTTAATCAAAATAGTTCCTCTATCACAGACTATGAATTTAGTGATGGTGAATGGACTGTTAGGGTCAGAAAAATTGGTAGTGAGCTGCGGTACGAAGGCTCGAATATCAATCAATCTAAAGGGATTAGAATTACTGGCGGCAAAAAATCCAAGAAAAATGGCCGTTTTGTTTACACTTGGCAAAACAAAAATATTTCCTATATTGTAATTTGGAATCCTAATGACTCTAGCTTTGCTAGGTTGCAGGTTACTGAGTCAGGTCGATTAATACTCAATAAGCTGCTGAACACCACGGAAAGAGCACAATAATAAATTTGAGATTTGCCATAGAATCCCGTCTCAATGTATCGATCGATTCAGCGATCAAAAAAGGTTGTACGCCGAAATTAACGTAGGGGCGGGTTTATCCAAAGATTTTGCAAAAATCTCAAAACACAAAATAAAAACCCGCCCACCACAGCCAGAATCATCCGCCAACTGATCGGATTCAAAGATTGCCAAAAATTCATTGATCAATGGGGTCGATCGATTATATTGATTTGTTGGGATTTATTGATCGGGATGAATTCGATGAAGGGCAGGTTTTTATTTTGTGATTACAGCTTGTGCGCTGTTTTTGGATAAACCTGCCCCTACGATTCGTATCCCGGATTTTTATTTCTTTTGGGTGATGACATGGATAACTACTGAATTCCATGGGAGTGTCTGGTTTAATAACTGTTGGGTCATGATCGATCGAACCCTCTCCACCTCCTCCTTATCTAAACTTTGTCCCAATCTATCCCCATAGGACAACCCCGCTCCACCAACTGCAAACCATCGATCTAAAAGTTGCCCAGTCACATAGATATTCTGAGTCACCGACTCCATCTCAGTCTGAACATTGAATCCCGCATTTTGCCAAAGATTCACCCAATCCTCAACTCGCCAATTCAACAACTCATCGCCCGTTTCAGAATCATAAATTGCCTCTTCCGCTGCCTGCCATCGTTTCATTAACTTAGCATCCACCCCAGATACCCATTGATATAGCCGCTGTCCCTGCTGTGGCAACCGCTCCGCCAAAATTATTTGTCCCTGCTCAGCTAAAACCTGACTCAACTGCTGTACGATCAACCTCTTATCCATCTCCTCCCCCAAAGCATTCCGCCCCACCACATAATCAAACTTAATCTCTGAATGCTGCTGCTCCAAAGTAGCTACTAAATTATTCAAAGGACTATTTAGAACGATCGGGCGAGTCAAAAAAGGCAAAGCATCAGCCTGAGATTCCAATTGCTCTGCTGCCGCCACCGAATTAACTACAGAAAATACTCCACCCTCGGGCACCCTTCGCAAAGCCTCCCAAGTCAATAAACCACTATTGGCCTGTAAATCTAAAACCAAATGATGTCGTTGAATTTGGGCTTGGTCAAAAATCCGTTCCCGCACCTGTGCTAACTGTTGTCCTGCCTGATTAACTGCCCGCTGAAGCCACTGTTCCGCCTTGCTATCAGTCGACCCATAGCTTAAAATCTCCCCAGTAAACCCAATCTGCTCAGACATCGCCGCTAATTGCGCTTCCCTTTGTCGCTGTAATCGATCGCGGATGCCTCCTTCATAGCCTTGAGTCGAAGGATCATAGAAAACCTTGCCCTGTAAAGCTGTTGGCAAATATTGCTGCGCCACCCAATGATCTCGATAAGCATGGGGATAGGCATAGCCCACACCATGACCAAAGCCCTTTTGATCCCGATTGTTATCTTTCAGCGGGTTAGGAATCTCGAATTCTCGTTCTTTTTCCACCGCCGCCAAAGCATCAAAATAGCCCAATACCCGATTAGATTTTGGTGCAGTCGCCAGATATAGCGCTGCTTGAGCCAAGGGATATTGACCTTCTGGCATTCCAATGCGATCGAACGCCTGAGCACAAGCATTAACCACTACAACTGCTTGCGGATCGGCCAAGCCCACATCTTCACCAGCCAAAATCAACATCCGCCGCAAAATAAACCGGGGGTCTTCACCGGCATAGACCATCCTAGCTAACCAATAGAGCGCTGCATCTGGGTCAGAGCCACGGAGGCTTTTGATAAAAGCGCTGATCGTATCAAAATGGGCATCGCCTTCTTTGTCGTACAACACCGCCCGTTGTTGTATCGAGGCTTCAGCGATCGATAGATCAATTTTAATTACCCCTGCCTCATCGGGTTCCGTGGTTTCCACCGCTAGCTCTAAGGCATTCAACACCGTGCGGGCATCACCATTGGCAATATTTGTCCAGTGGTCAGCGGCTGCGGCGGCTAGCTCGATCGATTTATCACCATAACCCCGCTGGGGATCGGCGATCGCTTGCTCTAAGACCTGTTGTAAATGAATGGCGGTGAGGGGTTTGAGTTGAAAAAGGCGCGATCGACTCACCAAGGCTTTGTTCACCTCAAAATAGGGGTTTTCAGTAGTAGCTCCAATGAGCGTCAGGGTGCCATTTTCCACCCAGGGCAGCAAAGCATCTTGTTGCGATTTATTGAAGCGGTGAACTTCATCGATAAATAGAATAGTGCGCTGACCATATTGTCCCCGCAGAGTTTTGGCGGTTTCTACTGCTTCCCGAATATCCTTGACCCCGGCGAGGACGGCATTAATTGCAATAAACTTGGCCTTGGTGGTGTTGGCGATAATTTGAGCCAGGGTTGTTTTGCCGGTGCCCGGTGC
>JANOXZ010000690.1:0-8079 GCA_031418695.1 Synechococcales cyanobacterium VAR_35_metabat_10 | reverse complement strand
CGGCCGGGATCACCTGCCCGTAGCAAAATTGACAGATCAAAAAGGTAATCTGCACTGGTGAGATCCTCAATTTAGAAAATTAGCAGTCAACAATACAGTATTTCTGCTGTGATATGATGTCCTCAAAATATCCGCTCTCAGGTAGTCAAAAAACATGACACAAGCGCCGATAGCTCCCGTGGTACTGGTGATTTTAGATGGTTGGGGATATCGCCCCGAGAAATCTGGCAACGCGATCGAAGCTGCAAATACGCCCATAATGGACAGCCTCTGGGCTGCTTATCCTCACACTTTAATCGGCACCTCTGGACGCGCCGTAGGTTTACCCGATGGTCAGATGGGAAATTCTGAAGTCGGTCACATTAATATTGGCGCTGGCCGAATTGTCCCTCAAGAATTAGTACGCATTGGTGATGCCGTCCAAGATGGCACCCTGCTAGAAAATAAAGCCTTAAGACAAGTCTGTGACAAAGTTCTAGAAACCGGTGGTAAACTCCACGTTTTAGGACTCTGCTCGGAAGGAGGTGTCCATTCTCACCTCAGCCATATTATTGGCATCATTGATTTAGCTAAAGCTGCTGGTATTAAGCAACTTTGTATCCATGCCATCACCGATGGTCGAGACACCAATCCCAAAGACGGTTTGGGTTCTCTCAAGCAAATTCAAGATCATCTAGATGCTGTGAGCATTGGCCAAATTGTCACCGTCAGCGGTAGATACTACGCCATGGATCGGGATAATCGCTGGGAAAGAGTGCGGGCAGCCTACGAAGTCATGACCAGCAAAGATGCTGGGACTAATCAATCGGCCATTGATTTACTAAATGCTTCTTACGCCGATGGTGTCACTGACGAATTTATTACTCCCACCCGTCTACAGGCCGGAGCGATCGAAGATGGCGACGGGGTAATTTTCTGCAACTTCCGCCCCGATCGAGCCAGACAGCTCACTCATGCTTTTGTTAGCCCCAAGTTTATTGGGTTTGATCGATCGCTTATGGCTCTCAGCTTCGCTACTTTTACCCAATACGAAGCCGACCTACCTGTATTAGTGGCCTTTGAACCTACTGTCCCGGCTAATCTGTTGGGAGAAGTAATTTCCAATCAAGGCTGGAAACAGTTCCGCACCGCCGAAACCGAGAAATATGCCCATGTAACCTATTTCTTTAATGGCGGCGAAGAGACCGAGTATCCTGGTGAAGTGCGCAAAATGATTCCTAGCCCCCCAGTGGCTACCTTTGATAAAGCTCCGGAAATGGCAGCGAAGGAAGTGACCCAAGCAGTTGTCGATGCTCTGAATTCGCGGGAATATTCTCTGATTGTGGTGAACTATGCCAACCCCGATATGGTGGGTCACACTGGCAAAATGCCGGAAACCATTAAAGCCGTGGAAGTCGTCGATCGCTGTTTAGGTCGGCTAGTAGATACCATTGGTCGGGTCGGAGCAACTGCCATTATTACGGCTGATCATGGCAACGCCGAGTATATGAGCGATGAACAGGGAAATCCTTGGACAGCTCACACCACTAACATGGTGCCCTTCATTTTGGTCGAAGGCGAAAAGCTGACAATTCCCGGCTATGGCGCAGAAGTAACCCTGCGCGAAAACGGCAAATTGGCTGACATCGCTCCTACTATTTTGCAGATATTGTCATTGCCTCAACCCCCAGAAATGACCGGTATTTCGATGATTATGCCTGCGGAACTAGAGCTAAGCCACGATCAAACACCGATGCGCGTAGGGGTCTAGAGCGTTCGGCCACTGAGCGGAGTCGAAGTGAGCCGAACCCCAACTGATGAGCTGTAATTGCTTTTTTCGATCGACCGTGCCAAAATCGGTGTATTAAGTATTAAGTTTTATTGATTTAGAGGTTCTAATGTCAGCCGTAGTCATTTTGCAAGTAATCTGGGCGCTTTCGGCTTTGGCGTTGACGGCATTAGTTATGCTGCATAGCCCCAAAGGCGATGCTGGTATTGGTGGAATTGGTGGTCAAGCCCAGTTGTTTACTAGCAACAAGAGCGCAGAAGATACCCTCAACCGTATTACCTGGTCATTGGCCGTCACCTTCATGTCTTTGACAGTGGTTTTAAGTGCTGGCTGGATTAAGTAAGATTTAGTAGCTATTTTTTACAAAGAAAAACCCGCAGTCAGCGGGTTTTTCTGATTCTATCTACGGACAGTTACGCACCCGGAGGAAAGCCGTAGCCATTTCATCCACTGCCGATCGAATTTCACTGGCTGGTCGATCGTGGTTATTTACCAAAATCCCAAAAGCCAACTGCTGATACTGAGTCGGATTAGCATAGCCCGCCAAAGCCACCGTCCCAGTCAAAGTTCCAGTCTTAGCCTGAATCTGATTCGGATAGCTCTTGAACCTACTAGCCAAAGTGCCACTTACTCCACCCACCGGCAAAGAATCTCGATAAATCGCCGCATCTGAAGTCTTAGACATCCCAATCAGAGTTTGCACTAAAGTCTGTGGGGATAGCAGGTTTTTCCGTGATAGCCCAGAACCATCAGCAAGCCGATAGCCATTAGCACTTACTCCTAAACCAGTCAGTTTAGCCTTGACCATCCGTAAGCCCAAGTCTGCTGTGCTATTACCTGGTTCTGTATTACTGCGTCCTAAAGTGCGCAGCAGTACCTCAGCAAACAGATTATTACTGGTACGGTTGGTTTGCTTCACTAACTCTCCCAGCGTTGGTGATTCGATCGCCGCCAACTCTTGCCCCAAAGTCACTGGCTCACTTTCAATCACCTGTAATTGACTAGTGTTGATCTGTTTCTGCGCCAAATTAAACTGCAACTGGCTCAGCCAAGTGGCATTGGGACTCAGCATTGCCAAGTTTAACGTCGTACCGCCGCCGCCCACTGGTACATTGCCGGTCAAGAGCAAAGTCGGTTTACCCTGTTGGGCTTGAATTTCGATCGAACTCTCAGTTTTTGCCGCTCCAGTAACTGCCCGGTTATCTATCTGCCAAGGAATACCTGCCAGCGGGGTGCGCCAGCGATAGCTGGGTGGCTGTCCTGTCTGTTGGGGAGTCACGACTAAATCCACGGCATTTTGCTGCAAAATCAGACTGGTGGTGGGCACCCCATAGTCGGTATATAAATCTCCCCACTCCCAGTCTGGGTTCATAGGCGAACCGCGAAAGTATCCCCCGTTGGCAGTCAGTTTACTAATCTGCCGAATGCCTTTTTGCTGTAACTGAGTTGCCAAATCTTGCAGTTGCACATTGGTAATGGTGGGATCACCGCGACCAACGATCGTGAGAGAGGGCTGCTGCGGATTGCTGTTGGGATCTTGGTAAACAGAGGTACGCAGACGATATTGACCACCCAGATGATTTAAGACAGCAGCGGTAGTCAAGAGCTTATTACTAGAAGCCGGAATAAATAGACTGCTGCCCTGATAGCTAGCTAAGGGAATATTTGTTGCTAATGGCTGGACGTAATAGCCCCAATGGTGGCGTTGCAGGTTGTAGCGGCTGGCGATCGAATTAACAGTATTACTTAAGTTAGCTGGACAGATTGTGGATTCACCCTGAGCTATGGTGACGGGAGATGAGTTATTAGAAGCAGTTTGGGCAAATGCCGAATGAGTAAGCAACAAGTGGGAAGCGAACAGAATAGCTAAAGATTTTGGGATCATGCAAAACTAACGGGGAAATTCGATCAAGGGTATTGCTAATTCTGACATTCGATCGGGGTAAACTGTGAATCGTGAGACATTATTTGGCTTGACAATTTTTTTGATTGCAGGCACACATTGGGTGCGAAATCATTTAGGATAACCACTGAGCCGTTATTGCCAGCCATCATCTAGAATTTTTCTTATCCCAGCTTGCTTGTATAACAGTAGCCACCCCCTCAGCATTTGTAGCTGCTAGCCAGTATGATTCTCGATTCTCCCCCCATCAGAATATTATTGGTAGATGATGATCTAGTAGTGCGCACCAAAATTGGTGAAGCATTGGTTTTGGATGGTTTTGAATTGATCTTGGCTGAGAATGGAAATGCAGGCATTAAGGCATACCTAGAACATCACCCAGATATTGTGCTGGTCGATGGGGTAATGCCAGATTTAGATGGTTTTGAATTCTGTGAAAAGCTGAAGGAGCTAGAATCTAATCGACTCACCCCAATTTTGATGATCACGTCTCTGGACGACGATGATTCGGTGGAAAAAGCTTTTGCGGCTGGTGCCAATGATTATATTACCAAGCCAGTAAACCTGGCGATTTTGCGCCAGCGAGTCAAGAACATGGTGCAGCAGTCGCAGCAGCTCAAAGACAAGTTTAAGATTGCTGAAGAACTACAACAAGACAACCAAAACCTAAAAATCTTAGCCAATCTGGATAGCCTCACCAAGCTCCACAACCGACGCGGTTTTGAAGACTATTTACAGCAAGAATGGGAGCGGATGAAACGAGTCTGTGCGCCGCTCTCGATCATTATGTGTGATATTGATTTCTTCAAAAATTACAATGACACCTATGGCCATCCTGCGGGCGATCGATGCCTAATTAAGGTCAGTGCTGCGATGCGCAACGCTGTACGCCGTAGCAGCGATTTGGTTGCCAGATACGGCGGCGAAGAGTTCGTAGTAGTGTTGCCGAACACCGATGCCATGGGTGCAGTCTACGTGGCCGAAAACATTCGATCGGCTGTTAAAGACTTACGAGTGCATCACAATACCTCGTCTGTAGGTGAATTCGTGAGCATGAGCCTGGGTGTAGCCACCATGATCCCCACTCCCGGTGTAGATATTTCCAAAGCGATCGATGCATCCGATCGAGCATTATACGAAGCCAAAGCCCAAGGCCGTGATCGAGTAGTAATGGCGATCGCCTAAAACCAATCACTCCTATGGGCTATTTGGTGAACACTCCAATCGTCTGGGGCAATTTGGTCTTGGGCTGCATAATAACTTTACCATTCACCATCAAACCAGTGCTGGCTCCACCATCTAACATGGCTACTTGTTCAGCACCAAATTTTTTCAGAGTTGCCTCAGCCTCGCTTTGGCTGACACCTTCACTACTGAACAACAAAACCGTCTTATAGGCGCTGTCATCGCGCAAGTCTTTGGTGCCAATAAAAGTGCGTGCCAAAGGTTTATCGGCGTTTTTGCCAGCGGTAGCAGCCAGCGCTCCCACCACATTGGGCATCGCTCCATCAAAAGTGCGGCGACCGTAGGGCTCGATCGAGATTCGCCCCTGTGACCAAGCAACGGTCAGAGTTTTATCTGGAAATTCATTCAGTCCGTAGCCATAGGTAATTAGCTGACGGTTTTGTTTGAGACCAAAGGCAATTCCCGTGGGCTTATCGTACTCCTGAAAAAAGGTGCCATTGATCATCACCTTGGGGACTTCTTTTTTCTTGTTGGGAGCAGCAAATTCTGCAAAGGCCATTTGGCCAACTTTGCCTGTCGGAGTGGGTTTACCACTGAGGCTGCGCAGTTCGGCCTTGCTCAAATCAATTTCAATAACATGAGGATTCCCTTTCATCGCCTTATTTGCCCACATTTTGATGCCAGGAGCAATCGTGGTTTCCATCAAAACAGCAGTGGGCTTGGGTGCAGGTGTCGCTTGGTTGGTAGGAATACAGCCGCCCAAGGCGATCATTGGCAGGAGACTTAACAGATATCGATGGCTGCTCATGGATTTAGGGTATTTGAATAAGATCTGCTTCACGCTGACCATCACTGTTATCGAAAGATGCTTGAAGAATTTCTCAACCCAGCGATTCAGAGAACTCTACTGTTATCAAGATACCCACAAGCTTTAGACCGATAGCAGCAAATCATCGAACCAGTTATTTGGCTGATTTACCTTGGTCATGAGTGATCCTTAAAAGATTTTCTTACTTATCATAAAACGCGACAAATAAGTGATGCTTTTGACAGAAATTAATATTGATTTCAGAGCAGGCTATAAGCATGGCATCTTTGCCATTTACCTAAAAATACGTGAAGAGTGAACAACTAATGAACAATCTAAATACCAAAGGTCAACTGCTATGGAAACATGAAGGACTCAATGACTGTGTGCTGCATCTGCGCCACGGTAATTTTGAGCAATGGGCACCATTTGATACCTTTCCAGAATATGCTTTGCCAGACCCCCCAGAATTTTCTAAGGGGTATTCAACGTTTCTCTCCTTGATCCGCAAAGGCTGGACAGTCATTCCTACCTCCAGTTACTAGATTCCAATTGCCCAGACAGGAATCACCAGTGTTACTTTTGAAGATCAGGACTAACTACTGGTAAAAGCAAACATGTCTGGGAAACAAACAACATTTTGGACGATCGCCCAAATAATCAGCAAAGCGATCATCCTTCTTATCGTGTTAATTACCTCGATCGCCATTAGCAGCTCAATTTTTGGCTGGAGCTATTGGCCTGAGAGGTTTTCTCATTTTCAAATTCAATACTGGCTGATTGTTAGCGGCTTATTTTTATTCCTATTGTTGTTTCGTGTTCACGCAGTGTCTCTGGAAGAGAATCGAACCTCAATTTTAATTGGACTATTTTGTGCAGCGATCCTCTCAGCCAATATGGTCACTTGGTATCTGCCTGCTGGTCGTCCTTACCGTCCTCTGGTTAAAATTTTATTTTCTAATGTTTGGGAGACCAATCGTAACCATGAACCGATTTTGAAATTAGTTCGATCGGAAGCACCAGATATTGCAGTTTTTGTAGAAGTAAATGCTCGATGGCGTAAACAGTTAGATAGTCTCCAAGATATTTTTCCTTACAGTCTTGATAACAAGAGAGGCGAGGTCATCTATAGCAAAATAGATTTGAAGGGAACTCAGATTGTGGAGCAAGACCCTAGTTCTATTCGTACGCTAATTTTACGCAATCTCCAACTCCAAGGTACACCATTTACTCTAGTTGCCACCCATCCCTCCTCTCCAGCTAATCCTGCCCAATTCGCCAAACGCAACAAACACTTAGAGAATTTAGGACTATATTTAGAAAAATCACCAGATAATTTAATTGTGGTGGGTGATTTTAATGCTACTCCTTGGTCGCCCTACTACCGCAGATTTGTGGATCGGAGCCGGTTGGTGAATACGCGTGAGGGTTTGGGTTTACATCCAACTTGGACAACTTTAGGGGTTCGTAAACTTCCACTTTGGTCACAACCTCTGTTATCAGTCCCGATCGATCACATTTTCACCCGTGCCCCCAATATTCACGCCACCTCTTTTCGTACTGGTTATGATATTGGCTCTGACCATTTACCGATCATTGCTGAAATCAACAAATGGTAATGTTTTTTGCTTCGGTATAAAATAGCAAAATACACTGCTTGCCAAGGAGGAATCCCAAATGATTACGATTCGATCGGCTCAAGACCGTGGCATGGCTGACTTTGGCTGGCTCCATAGCCAACATACTTTTTCTTTTGGTCAGTATCAAGACCCTAAACACATGGGCTTTGGCAAACTCCGGGTTATTAATGAAGACCAAGTAGCCCCGGGTAAAGGCTTTGCTACCCACGGCCACCAAGATATGGAGATTATTTCTTATGTGCTAGATGGTGCTTTGGAGCACAAAGATAGTATTGGGACAGGATCGGTTATTTTACCTGGAGATGTGCAACGGATGTCGGCGGGGACGGGGATTCGCCATAGTGAATTTAATGCTTCTCAGACTGAGCCGGTGCATTTTCTGCAAATTTGGATTTTGCCGGGGCAAGATGGTATTTCACCGGGTTATGAACAAAAGAATTTTACGGACGCTGAAAAGCTGGGCAAATTGCGATTGGTGGGTTCACAAGATGGTCGAGATGGTTCGATCACTATTCATCAGGATGTGAACTTCTATGCGGGCATTTTGCAGACTGATGAAGCTGTTAGCTATGATTTTGCGCCGAGACGAGTTGCTTGGTTGCAGTTAGCCCGGGGTTCGGTGAAATTTAATGACTATGAGCTGAATGCTGGTGATGGGGTGGCGATCGATCAAGAATCTTCAATAGCAATTAAATCGCTAGCCGCAGATACCGAAGTATTGCTGTTTGACATGGCTGCATAGACCCTAGGCAGAAGTGGGTCTTATTTAAATTTT
>JANOXZ010000689.1:0-2505 GCA_031418695.1 Synechococcales cyanobacterium VAR_35_metabat_10 | reverse complement strand
CAGGTGGGCCACTTTGGCTGATTGCAGCGAGATTTTTTTACCATGAAATCTACTTCTTCCAGCGCAAATTGTGGCGGAACTATGAGTTACTAGAATGGTTTCTCAGTCGATTAGTGGTGGCACTAGTTATTTATTTTGCCTGTCAATATGGATTTACTGCATATATTTTAAATTATTGGTTTTCACCAGCATTAGTTGTGGGTTTGGCACTGGGGCTATTTTTTGACTACTTGCCCCATCGACCATTTAAAGATCGCAATCGCTGGAAAAATGCTCGTGTTTATCCAGGGCCAATTTTAAATATCCTGATTTTTGGACAAAATTATCATCTGATTCATCATCTGTGGCCCTCAATTCCCTGGTATAAATATCAAGCTGCTTACAATGCCACCAAACCATTATTGGTATCAAAAGGCTGTCATCAATCATTAGGATTGCTGCAGGGCAAAGACTTTCTCCACTTTATCTACGATGTCTTTTTAGGAATCAGATTTCATCACAAGCCAGCACCCACTCTCAACCCGATCGCTGACCACAGCTCAACGGTTATTGGTGTATCCTGTTGCGGAGAAGAGGAGGGGAGTAAAGAGGAGGCTATTAGTACTATTAGTGCCAGGTAAACACTAGTTACTGAAATATCGATCGTATTTACTACACAATTCCTGTAGAATTTAAACAAAAATCACGAACCTGACTGAACTCTCTCAAAATCTGGAGGAAAGACCTATCAGTAGCATAACTACCACCCAAAATACATCAACTACAGAAGAGTCTGTCATTCATATCTGGGGTCAAAACCCGCTCTCAGGGGAAGTGAAAATCAGTGGGGCTAAGAATTCAGCATTGGTTGTCATGGCTGGTGCGCTGCTGTGTCAGAGTGAATGTCGGCTGCGAAATATTCCTGGATTAGTTGATGTCGATAAAATGTGCCAGATTATTGAGGCTCTGGGGGTCAAGATTCAACGCAATGATGATGTGCTAGATTTTGACATGACTGGCTTCAATTGCCACACACCACCATTTGAGCTGGTTTCTAAATTGCGAGCTGCTTTTTTTGCGATTGGGCCGATTTTGGCTAGATTGGGTGTTGCTAAAGTACCATTGCCAGGAGGGTGCTCGATCGGGGCAAGACCTGTAGAGTTGCACGTTCGAGGACTGCAAGCCATGGGTGCCCATGTGGAAATCGCACATGGGATTGTCAATGCCTATGTAACTGGGGTAAATAAACGCCTCCAAGGGGCGAAAATCTATCTCGATTACCCCAGCGTTGGTGCGAC
Organism: Synechococcales cyanobacterium VAR_35_metabat_10; assembly: GCA_031418695.1. Classification (GTDB taxonomy): domain Bacteria; phylum Cyanobacteriota; class Cyanobacteriia; order Cyanobacteriales; family Chamaesiphonaceae; genus JAAFHZ01. The sequence continues at coordinate 1,228 of JANOXZ010000689.1, read as the reverse complement.
GGAAACATTGATGATGGCGGCGACGCTAGCTGATGGTGAGACGATTTTAGAGAATGCAGCAAAGGAGCCAGAAGTTGTCGATTTGGCAAACTTCTGTATTTCGATCGGTGCCAAAATTACTGGTGCTGGGACTGATCGGATTGTAATTGTGGGTGTCCAAGAACTTCACGCTACAGAATATAGTATCATTTCCGATCGGGTGGAAGCAGCGACTTTTCTAGTTGCTGGGGCGATTACTAATTCAGAAATTACGGTTTTTCCGGCGATCTCATCTCATCTCGCTGCTGCTGTTGCCAAGTTAGAACAAATTGGTGCCAGAATCGCGATCGATAGCCCCGATCGGATGCGAACAATTCCGACTGGTACACTTAGGGGAACAGATATCGAGACACTGCCTTATCCCGCTTTCCCAACGGATATGCAGGCTCAGTTTATGGCACTGCTAGCCGTCAGTGAAGGTAGTAGTGTGATTACCGAAACCGTATTTGAAAATCGACTTCAACATGTTGCCGAACTCAAACGGATGGGTGCCAATATCAAGGTTAAAGGCAATCACGCGATCGTTGAAGGTGTCTTGGCACTTTCTGGTGCAACCGTTACCGCCACAGACTTACGAGCATCTGCGGCCCTGGTAATCGCTGGTTTAGCCGCTCATGGCAAAACAGTCATGCAAGGCTTGCACCATCTCGATCGAGGTTACGACAACCTCGAAGCAAAAATGCGTAGCTTGGGAGCCAAAATTGAGCGCGTTAATATCAATGCTGAAGGCGAAATGTCCTACCGCTATGGTGATGAGAAACTGCGGGTGTAAGCTCGATTCTCCCTGATCGAGGCTACGCCAATGAGCAATGAGGATGAGATTTTGTGGGAACAGAGGAGGCTAAAGATGACTTTAGCTGAACCAGCAGAAGCCCCGCGCTCTACCGCCTCGGTGAGCGACGGGGCGGTAGGCTGAAATTCGGAAGGGCACCTCCCGAATCGCCTACCTTATGAATGCGAGTGAACCGCCGATTCCATCTGCCCACAAGACGCAAAGGCTCAGCCAGTGGGAGATGGGCAGATGGATGAGTAGGTGAACAAATCCCTTGCACTTACCTATGCTTCAAGCTACAATCTTCTTAGAGCAGTCAAAGAAGTACTCTAAGTTTGTGTTAAAAGCTGTCAAAGTCCGAATCTACCCAAGTGAAGCCCAGCAAATACATCTTGCCCAGGCTTTTGGTTGTGTGCG
>JANOXZ010000688.1:0-1562 GCA_031418695.1 Synechococcales cyanobacterium VAR_35_metabat_10 | reverse complement strand
TCTTCAATCATGTACTCCAACTTACCCCATCTTGCCTGCTCTGATCCTTAATTTTCGTTAACCCCTCGGACACTTACAAGTTTCCAGCTTCAACAATTACAAGATTTTGTCCATTCAACTCAAACTGAGATAATTTATTTTTCAATACATAAGAAATAGCACTCTTTTGCTCTTCAGTTACATTTTCAAAGCTACTGACAGCTTCAATAATTGGAAAATGATTATTGCCAATTCGGCAGTAACCAACAGTTTTTATTCCATTCCAGTATTCTAAGTTTAATGTTACGTCGATGCTATCATATTTTTTGATATCCAGATTTTCCATGATTAAAACCCTCTAAAAATTATGATTTGCAGACGTAAAATTTACTCAATAATTTATTTTCTTTTTCCTTAAATCCTGATAGTTCATGATCATTTTACTTACAGAGTCAATAAGAGTTGCCAATGCTTGAAGTCTGTAAGAATGTGTGGCATTCACGTACTACAAGATAATACTAGCACCTAATTAATGGTGTATCAGGATATTTTATAAAGTCTTTAGATTTTATAAATATTTTCATTGGCAGTAGATACAAAATCTATCGAAATTTAGTTTGCAAAACTTGGAACCTTGCTGGAAACTACTGTTGTGGGAATGAGTCGTAATAAATTTTCGCCCAACACCAATTTTTCTTCTTGTAGAGACAAGCCCAAAAGTCGAATTTTGTAGAGTTCCAAACCAGGATGGAGCCAAGGCCCATCTGAACCAAATAAAACTTTATGAGCACCACCTCGATCGATTGCCTGCAATAAGTAATCAAACCGCCGGATACCAGAAGTATCGGCATATACATTCGGAAAACGAACCAGCCGATCGATAACACCAATATGAGCACGCCAGTCATCGGCAAAGCTACCCAAGTGGGGAATAATAAAGTTGACATGGGGGTATTCACTTGCTAAAAGTTCGATTAAATCGGTTTGTCCGACAGGATCGTAGAGAACCGGCAGTTTAAATTTGCCCGCTACCTGACAAAGTTCACGGGTGGCTGGAGCATCCATACGGTGGGCTTTAATTCCACAAAATCCCCATTGCTGCACGGCTTGCTCAATTAATTGATGAATTCTTCCTCGATCGCGTTGGGGATGAATCATGGCAAAGCCCAAAAAGCGATCGGGGTAACGAGCTGCAATGCGAGCTGTGTTGATATTAGCTTGGGCATAATTACTATGAAAAGGTGCAAATATAACTGTTTTGCTAATACCCGCTGCTTGCGCTCTTTGCAAATAAAGGTCGATCGGGGCGTTGGTATCCCAAGGCCCGGTAAGTAAATCACCTTTTCCGGCATGACAGTGGCAATCAATAATCATTTTGCATACTCCGCCAAAAATTGAATCACGGTGTCAATACCTTGAAAGAAGTTAGAGAGGCTAATTTTTTCGTTGGGAGCATGGATATTGTCATCTGGTAGCCCAAAACCGAGGAGGACAATTGGGATACCTAGTTGCCGATGGAGTTGTTCAACTAAAGGAATGGTGCCACCACTGCGAGTAAAGGCTGGTGGTTTGCCCCAGATTTT
>JANOXZ010000687.1:0-9831 GCA_031418695.1 Synechococcales cyanobacterium VAR_35_metabat_10 | reverse complement strand
TGGGGAACTGTGAAACAAATTGACTGGAAATTACAGCATCCAGAAAAAGAATTTTAAAAACACTTGACCTATTTAGTACTGAGGATCTATAGTAAGCTTATATGTGCGTACAAAAAAATTGGTGAGACAATAGTAAGCGTTGGAATTAGCTGCTTCAGCAGCATTCAACAAAACTTTTGCAATCTCGTGAGCAAACTGATTCCGGTTGGAATCACCCCCACTAAAAATCCTTAAAATGTAGGTAAAGCTCATGACGAATCCAAATTTGACTAAGGTTCAGCAAGAACTCTATGATTGGTTAGTAGAGTATATCCGAGAAAATCAACATGCCCCTTCGATTCGGCAGATGATGATGGCTATGGGTTTGAGATCTCCCGCGCCGATTCAAAGCCGCCTGGAACACCTCCGTAATAAAGGTTTCATTCAATGGGCCGAAGGCCAAGCCCGGACTATTCAGATTTTGAAGAATAGTACTAGCGGTATTCCCGTACTCGGTGCGATCGCGGCTGGTGGTTTGGTAGAACCTTTTGTTGATGAAGTGGAGCGGTTAGATATTTCTAGCTTTTTCCAAGGTATGAATCATTTTGCGCTGCGGGTAACTGGCGACAGCATGATCGAAGACATGATTACCGAAGGTGACATGGTGATTATGGAGCCAGTGGCCAATCCTAAGACTGTGAAAAACGGTACGATCGTGGCGGCACGGGTAGATGGTCAGGGGACAACTCTGAAGCACTACCATATCAGCGGCGATAAGGTGACTCTCAAGCCTGCTAACTCTAAGTACAAACCAATCCAGGCACCTGCTGAGCAGGTGGAGCTACAGGGCACTCTAGTCGGCATCTGGCGTGGATATTAATATTTTTAGCAACTAGTTCAAGCTTGTTGCACAATAACAGTAAAATGATCCCATCTACTAACATCAAAGGTTATAGGTGGGATAATTGCCGTTTTTGCAGATATATCTGATGGAACCTATTCCAAGATAAAATTTGTCAAATCACACAATCCAATTGAATGGCTTTGTACTAGTAATATCTTAGCGCAGTACTGTAACAGCCCTATTGAATATCAATGAACTTAATTAACTCAGGAATGCATTATGAAGTCGGTTTTCTCATACTTTGCAGTATTTAATAGTAGAAAGATGGTGGCAATTTTGCTGCTTGGCTTTGCATCTGGTTTGCCCTATGCACTAGCTGATGATGCTTTTAGAGCATGGCTGACTAAAACTGGATTTGACATTAAGACTATTGGTTGGTTGAGTTTGGTTGGCTTACCCTATTCACTCAAATTCCTCTGGTCACCATTCATTGATCGCTTTCGATTGCCCTTTCTCGGGAGGCGTAGAGGTTGGATTTTGGCGACCCAAGTTGGGCTAATTGGCACAATTCTATTTTTGGCTAGTCAAATGGGCGTGATCGCTGGGTTAGATAACGCTGGCAGAAACAATGCGCTGCAATTGGTCGCCATTACAGCCGTGGTAATCGCTTTCTTGAGTGCGACCCAAGATATTGCAGTCGATGCCTATCGTACTGATGTAGTAGAAAAATTGGAAGTGGGAGCTGGGGCATCGGTGGCACTCCTAGGCTATCGGGTGGCATTACTGATGACGGGTTGGATATCCTTTGTTTTGGCTGATCGAATTGGCTGGGCATCGGTATATGGTGTGATGGCAGCTTTCTTGGGAATCGGAATCGTGGGTTCTTTCATAGCTCCGAATGCCAAAGTCAATACTGCACCAAAAAGCATCGCAGAAGCTGTGGTACAGCCTTTTTTGGATTTTTTCCGTCGATTGGGTACCAAACAAGCTATTTTGGTTCTACTTTTTATCGTGATATTTCGGCTTGGTGATGCCATGGTAGCCAAAATGGCTGTTCCTTTTCTTGGTGCTAAAGGTATTGGTTTCAGTGATACAGATATTGGGAATATTCGGCAAGGGATGGGCATAATTGCTACTATTGTCGGTACATTGGCTGGTGGTTCTTTCCTAAGCAAATTAGGGATCAATCGCTCTCTCTGGATTTTTGGCGGGTTACAAGCTATGAGTAATTTGGCTTACTACGGCTTAGCTCTCACTGGCAAAAATCTGACAGCGATGGTCTTGGCTATTAACGTAGAAAATTTCTGTAGCGGTTTAGCCGTTGCTGGTTTTGTAGGATATTTGATGAGTTTATGCAACACAGAGTTTTCGGCCACACAATTTGCACTATTATCTAGCTTAATGGCAGTAGGACGCGATCTCATTGCTGGCCCAGCAGCAGGAGAACTAGCGACTAATTTCGGTGTTGGGACTGGAGCAGCGGGATTAGCTGGCTGGGGAAGTTTCTTTTTAGCAACGCTAGTAATCGCCATACCGGGTATGATTATGCTATTTTTCATGGCACCCTGGAATGCGGATATTCCAGAAGACTTTGTCAACTAAAGCGATATAGTTCAATTAAAGGAAACACTTTCAGCCAATCTCTAAAAGCTCAAAGTGTTTCCCATCAAGTGTTTCAAAGGTTATATTGTTCATTGAAAATGTTATTTGGCTTGGCTAACTTTGGCTCTGGTCAATAATCGATCGCCCTGCTGATAACCAGGATATCGAATTTGGACTGGGGTTTCTGGTGGAATATGGCCTTCTAGGGATTGGTGGAGTTGGGGGTTGAAGAGGGTGATTTCGCCAACTTGGCCGATCTGTTCTATGCCCCAACTGGCTATGAGACGATCGATCGATCCCACTAAAGGCAGTAACTTACTAGCGGGGAAGGTAAGGTCTAATTTGGCTTGGTGAGCGGCGGCTGGCCAATAAGTCAAAAAAGATTCGATGATTTGGAAGCTAGCATATTGAAAATCGGTAATTTGAGGTACGTCTGGAACAGTGATGAGTTTTAGCTTTTCCAATAAAGATGCCAGCGGAATCTGGAGCGCCGTACTCAATTTTTGCAGTTCGCTGATTTTCCAGGTTGTTATCTGTCCCCGCCGCAGTTGGCGCAATCGGGAGACTGATATGCCGCTGGTGCTAGCGAGTTGCTGCCAACTAGGAATCTTTGCTGTTACTAATAAGGGTTGCAAGACCGCGTCGAAAGGGTAAACCGTCATAAATTTTTCAAGATAGAAAAAAAGGAGTGTCTAATCTAGACACCCCATCGATTACTAAAGGAAATTTAATTATCCAATAAACTGCGTAGCATCCATGCGGTTTTTTCGTGAAGTTGTAATCTTTGTGTCAACAGATCGGCAGTGGGTTCATCGCTGGCTTTGGTCACCAGAGGGTAGATCGATCGGGCGGTACGACAGACAGCTTCTTGACCTTCGACTAACAGTTTGATCATCTCGGTGGCTTTGGGCACTTCGGTAGTTTCCGGGATGGAGCTAAGTTGGGCGTAGGTGCTGTAACTGCCGGGAGCAGTGTGACCTAAGGCTCTAATTCGTTCGGCAATGAGGTCTACGGCTAGGGCTAGCTCGGTATATTGGGTTTCAAACATGAGGTGTAGAGTCTGAAACATTGGCCCAGTGACATTCCAGTGGAAGTAATGGGTTTTGAGATACAGAGTATAGGTATCTGCCAATAATTTGCACAGTCCATCGGCAATTGCCTTGCGATCGCCAGTTTCCATGCCGATATCGATATTCATAAAGTCGCTCCTGCTTTCGGGTTTTAGATACTTAACTCTATTCTAGAACTGAATCTGGGCAAGAGTCTTAAAGATCTATGGCAATAAACTGGGCGACATTGATTACTAACTCAGAAATAGCGCCATCATGTTATAATGATGAATCGCTGTGTCTTGACTACTCAGCCTTTGCCACTTAAAAACTGACATGGCTAGCTTGAAAAAGCAGCAGATGGCAAAGCACTAAACATCGTACATTCCTTAAGGTCCAGTATGGCAAAACGCCGCAACCTGAAAAAAGAAAAAGCAGAACGCAACCAAGCGTATGCCCGCAAGTTCCGTAAACGTCCTGCCAATGGTCGGATGTTTAAGTCTAGATTCCGCTCTCCTTCCTCTACATCAGCAGAAGAAGACAACGAAGAAACTTCAGCAGCAGCTACCTAGTTTCATTACTAGGTTTCTGTTTCGCACTGCATAACTTACACCGTTCAACTTAGTTCATGCAACTGAGTTGTGGCGGTGTGTTTTGTTTTTTAATAATATTTTAGGAGTCGGTTTTATGCAGCTAGCCCTGAGTACTTGGCCAGAAGTGGAAGAATATTTGACTCGATCGACTGGCATCATAATTCCGATCGGTTCTACCGAACAACATGGCCCCATTGGTTTGATTGGCACTGATGCAATTACGGCAGAGGGGATGGCGATCGGGGTGGGTAAGGCGACAAATGCTTTAGTGACTCCGACGATTAATGTGGGGATGGCGCTGCACCATACGGCTTTTCCGGGGACGATTAGTCTGCGACCGGCGACTTTAATGCTGGTAATTCGCGATTATTTGGTGAGTTTAAGTCGATCGGGTTTTACTAAGTTCTTTTTTATCAATGGCCTTGGTGGCAATATGGCCACGGCCAAAGCGGCGTTTAGTGAGACTTATGCTCATTTGCAAGATTTGCAGATGGAGCAAGAGATTCAATGTTATCTAGCCAATTGGTTTATGGGTGGCGCGGTGTATCAGTTAGCTAAGGAGCTGTATGGAGACAAAGAAGGCTCCCATGCGACACCTTCAGAGGTGGCAGTTACGCAGTATCTTTATCCTGATTCGATTAAGACTGTTTTGTTGGAGCCATTGATTCCTAGTACTGGTCATGGTATTTACAGTCCGAGTGATTTTCGGCGACGTTACCCCGATGGAAGAATGGGTTCAGATCCTAGTTTGGCTACGCCGGAACATGGACAAAGGTTTTATGATGCGGCGGTGCAGGAGTTGAGTAATAGCTATCAGAAGTTTCTACAAAGCTAAGGATTAGATAATAATTGATCGAGTTTTTCTTTGAGTTCTGCTGCTAGTATCTCGATTTCACTACTGTTAACTAGTCCTCGATTGTGAGAAACCTTGCTAAAGTTGGATGCTGCTTTCAGAAGCTTTCCGATTTCATATTCTCTTTTTAATGGAGCGGTGGTGTGATAGATATGCTCTAGTTTGGTTCTGATTTCTTCGATCGATTCATCAGGAAGGTAGATATGGATAGGGGTGATCGCGGCTGTCCATTGCTCCTCTATTTCTTGGATTTTTCGGATGTCGGTGGTTACTGCGGTGATCGATCGATCTTCAACGCCAGCGATGGTTTCGACAGCTTCATAGAGGCGGCGGGAGGTGTCTCTAAAATGATCGGCGATGGGTATGGCTAAACGAATGGGCTTTCCATCGTCATCTGGTAATCCATCAAAGACTTGTAGTTTCTTATTGGGATGTTCTACTTGTTGCCATCCATGGGTTAGGAGATATTTTTCTACGTCTTGTTTTCGCAGGTTTAACTCAACAACTGGATTGATTGCGATCATGGCCATTCTCCAATAGAAATTTGGTTAAGCATCCCATGTAAGGATTCTGGTGAAAAAAGTTGTTCTCTGGGTATCCGAATTCTAACAGTTTTGGCGTTGGTGCTTATGGTGCCGTTGAGATATTCCCAGTAGCAGCCACCGTTGAGGTTTAGGGACTCTTCGGAGATGGTTAACCAATTGTTTGGGTCGGGTGGTAAAAGTTTTAGCAATAGGATGCAGGGAATGGAGGTGCCGTTGTTTCGTCGATCGATTAGGTCGTTGTAGGTTTTGACTTCTAGGTCGTAAACAATATGCTGTGGTTCGACAGTGCAGTTGATGGAAGCTTTGAGTTGAAAGTCTAGGGCAATACCTTCGGTCATGCGCCGAGAGCCTCGGATACCGACAGGCCGGAATGTGCCATCAACGCCATAGTCAGCTTGAAAGTCAGATATGCCTATTCCGGCTTGCCATGCGATAGATTGGATATGGGTGAGACTGAGTTTTTCTTCGATCGTCTGTTGCGTAACCAAAGGATTGCACCACTTTATTCGCAAAATTTTCTAGCTAGCTATTATGAAAAGTATTATATGTTTAATTAGATTTGCTAAACTTCAATGAAAAGGCTGAATTAATTAGTCTGTAATGATTTCATGAGACTTTTTACAAAGACAATGATCATCTTTGGTTTTTAGTTTGTGCTGGTAGCCTTAGCAGGCATACCTGATTTTCAGAAAGTTGCACTTACCTATTTGTACTACTATAATCTGATTTGAGGGCAAAAATCTTGAGATTTTGGAGGTTCAGCAAGAATGGATGAAGATAACGTACTTCTCTGAAAAAGCAAAAAGAGAACGGTAGCATCACTGCTGATGAATTTGATACAGCATGGAAGAAACTAACAGCTCACTATAACCAAGGCAACAAAAGTAGTGAAATATTGATGGATTTCTGTCAACAGGAAAAACCGTTTGCCAGCGAATTTTATTGGGCAGCTTTTGTCTGTCATGGCTTAGGTTGAGGTTCAATTGAAAAATCTTTTGGTTGAAACTTACCACAACCCAGAAAGCTGGTAATTGTTTGTGCTAGATCTTCATAATATTGCTGTTCGTTAGGAATCGAATTCATACTTTGTATTTTGATAGGCTTACTGTTATTCATTTCTATCTTGAGATAAAAGTATTCATATCCGTCAACATCAGTATTTCTTTCTACTTGCAAACGCTGAATATCAAAGATAGATCGACGAATTGTTTTTTTGTACAACAGTTTTCGAGAAGTCAAGCAAAATACACCTCGCCCTTTATCAAAAACACAAGATAAAGAGATCACCTGAATAAATATCGCCACTAGAATGAGTAAAATACTTGCTATCAATAGCATTGAGCCAAACATGTGAACACCCTGGTCATCAAAAGTACGTGGCATACTGTAACGATTTTGGCTAAGGATCAAACATCCCAATATAAACATCGAAATCCCCCAAAAGTATGGTGTATTGACCTTTCTATCAGCCACTGCACGAATTTCTAGATACTGATGAGTTTGTTGATGAACTTTCACGGTTTGAAATACTGCTACTATCTCGAAAGGGATAAATTTTAATTAATCCTAATAAATCAGGGGAGAGATTTGATCTCCCCATAATAATTGCATTTTCACCTATTTTTTCACTGGTATGAAATCAAAACCCAGCTTAGATTTTGTCCCGGGGACGACCTTTACCAGTTGGATATTGGCATTGCGATCGCCAGATGGTTGAAATTTCACATTACCAGAGCTGCCAGTAGTCTGAAAAGTAGGATTTGACAAAGCCGTTTGCACACCAGCACGAGTAGGATTTATTTTCAATGCTGCCGCCAAAGCCTGCACCGCATCATAGGACAGCGCTGTGCGCCAATTCACTTCGGCTTTCCAGAATTGACGAGAAGATGCGGCAAAGACTGCTTTAGGATCACCATCGATGTGCCAAGGCACTGCTACGACTAAGCCTTCGGCTTTAGCCTTACCCAGTTCTAGAGTTTTGGGTGAATATACATCATCCCCACCTAAAAGGGGTAATTTTTTGTTGTTAATATCGACCACCTGCATTGCCTTAGACAATGTGCCAGTGTTGGCAGCCAGCATAATAACATCAGCGCCAAGGGTAGTGGCCTGAGTGAGAGCAGTATTAGCATTAAAATCTGTGGCGTTCATATCTACTTCTTGGACTACAGTACCGCCACCTAAACCCATATCGGTAACAAATTCTGATTTCAAAGATTTGCTATAACCACTATCACCATTAAAAAAGACGACCGCTTTTTTGCGTTTGATCACATTCAAAGCATAATCGCTGAGAGCTTTGGCCGCGACGGCATCGCTGGGAATAGTGCGAAAAGCATATTTACTAAATCCTGATAGTTTTACTGAACTACTGACTGGTGAAATATTCACAAGTTGAGATTTTTTATAAACTTCTGCCGCAGAAATCGAAGAGTCACTACTAAAGTGCCCTACTACTCCCAATATTTTATCGTCTTTGCCAAAAGACTCGGCTACGTTGCCAGCGGTTTTGGCTTCGTCGGCATCATCGGCGATCATCACTTTTAATGGAGTGCCGTTAATGCCGCCATTTTTGTTGATTTCGGTTTGGGCTTGAGCCACGCCCCGCAGCATTTCTAATGCTCCAGGAGTATCCGATTTCATGGGCACTGCTACCCCGATAGTTAAAGCTTTCCCGTCGCCGATTTTGGCATTGTTGGCATAAATATGGGTTTCTGGGGCGTTGGGGGTAGCTTTGAGGGCTTTCTCAAATTCGGTGGTGGCTTGAGCATAGTTTTTGTTGCCTAAAGCTGCTACACCGGCATTTTTGGCTTGTAAAAATTCATTGGAGCTTTGACCTTCAGCACCACCAATGTTTTTATCGCCAGCGCTTAATGTGCCTGGAGATCCTTGATTGGTGTTGGTACTAGTTACAGAGGGAGAAGAACTACTGTTGCTGCTGACATTGTTGGATGGTTTGTTTTGATTGCTAAACCACCAATAGCCTCCGGCTAAAACTCCGCCGGTAATTAATAGGGAGCCAATCAAAATAGGGATTTCGTTTTTAGAAGAGTTCATTATTTATTTATTAAAACCAGATAGTAAGCGATATATTAGTCTAAACAATATAGCAGTAGTAATGGCTGTCATTACACCCCCGATCGCAGTAGCGGTAAACAAGACAAAATCTAGTTTGGCTAGTACTAGGGCAATGACACCAGAAACAGCGGCTACTGCAACCATGGTTATTTTGTTCAACAGTCGTTGCCACTGAAGGTAGATGAGTACTACTGCGGCCAGCAGTACCAATATAGGTGTAGGCAGGTTGAGTTGATTAGAAACGACTCCGATTAAGCCGCTTTGCCAACCAACAAAGCCTGCTCGACCTACGTATTCAGGTAAGGGAAGCTGGTTTAAGGATAGGCGACGATTGTTTTTGGTGAGTGGAATGGCCGCTGGTTCAAAGGCTTGAGCTGCGGAGATTGGTGTTACCGGGTTTGGGGGTGTTCCATAAACTCCAGCAGAAATTGCGGTAGGCAAGTTGGCTGGCGCGGGGCTGACTGTAAGAGCCGGGGGGATGATGGTGGGCAATGGCAATGAAATTGCTTGTTTGCCGGTTAATGCCTCACGGGTTTCTGCTACTGATTGAAACCGATCGAAGGGGGCATTTTGCAGCATTTTGTTTAAGACTGCGGTGGTGTGATCGCTGACTTGGGCGTAATTTTCCCACTGCCACCGATCGTGCACGGTGTCAAAGAGGTTCTCATGGCTTTCTTTGGTGAGCAATACAACGCAGGTGGCGGCAAGGGCGTAGAGGTCGGAGGCAAAGAAGACTTGCTGACCACGCAGTTGTTCGGGTGGGGCGTAGCCTTGAGAATAGATGATGGTGGAGCCGGGTTTGGCGATGTTTTTGATCGCGCCAAAGTCCAACAAGTACAGACGGCCATTGGTGTGGCGCATGATGTTGGAGGGTTTGATGTCGCGGTGGATAACGTTGTGGCTGTGGATGAATTCCAAAATGTTGAGCATTTCGGTCATAATTTCGATGATGTCTGCTTCGCTGAAGCGACCGCGACGAAACATTTCTTGTTCGAGGTTTTCACCTTCGACATATTCTTGCACTAAGTAGAAGAATCGATCGTCTACGCCTGTGGCTACGTTGGGTGCAGGTAGGTCGAAGAAGGCAAAGAGGTTGGGGATTTGGGGATGTTCGCTGCCGAGCTGTTCGAGGATTTCGGCTTCACGGTGGAATAGATCTCTGGCCATGGTGAGCTGCTGGGGGGTCATGACCATGGCGGGTTTGAATTGTTTGATGGCGCATTGACGCATTCTGGGGGTGAGTCGATCGCGCCCCAGATATGCGGTGCCGAAGCCGCCTTCGCCGAGT
>JANOXZ010000686.1:0-3391 GCA_031418695.1 Synechococcales cyanobacterium VAR_35_metabat_10 | reverse complement strand
ATCAAGCCGATCGACTTTCGGATGTCCAGCCTGCCGATCGCAAGTTTGCTTCCCATGTGATCAGCATTAATGATTCTCTGCGCTCTGGCTATCGCTGCGCTGATGATATCGAATGTATTACTCCGCTGCAAAATGCTAATGACTTGACATATAAGCCTGCAACACCACTAGCTGGTTTACCAGGGATGGATTCTTCAGGTTTAGATTCACCAGTTCATGCAGAAACTATAGATACCTCAAATACTATGTATAACCGTAATAATTTAAAACTTCACCCCGACGTGGTTAACAACGTCCGCCGTTTGCTCGCCCAGGGCTATCGTGTAGGCACCGAGCACGCTGATAAGCGTCGTTTTCAAGTTAGCTCTTGGATGAGCTGCTCACCATTTAATTCCAATAACGAAGGCGATATTCTGAACAGCCTAGAAACTTGCCTGCATGAGCATAGTGGTGAGTACGTTCGTCTCATTGGGATTGATGTTAATGCCAAGCGTCGGGTATTAGAAACTATTATTCAACGTCCTAGCGATCAACCTGGTCAATCCGAAATTCGCAGTGTCAGCACTTCTTTCAGCTCTACAGGTTCTGCTCCAGCTAGCACAGCTAATGCTGGTTCAGAGTTGGTGACAATTGTGCGTCAATTGATCAACCAAGGCTGCAAAATTGGGGTAGAAACCGCTGATAAGCGTCGTTTCCAAACTAGTTCTTGGACTAGCTGCGGTCAGATTGAATCCCAATCTGAAGGTGCAATTTTAGGCGCAATTTCGGACTGTATTGCTAATAACCCCGATGGCTATGTGCGAGTAATCGGCATTGATCCACAGGCTCGCAGACGAGTATCCGAAAAAGTGGTGCATCGTCCTGGTCAACCGATCGGGGCAGCCAGCAGTGGTGCTTCTAGCAGCAGCTTTAGCGCTGGAAATGGCAACAAGAGCTACGGTGGCGGAAGTGCCAGCAGCGCAGTACTCTCTGTGGATGCGATCGAGACTATCTCGCGTGTTGTGGCTCAGGGCTGTGTAATTATGACTGAGTTTGCTGATGAGCGTCGCTATAAGAGCAATGCCTGGGAAACTGGTGGTCAAGTAGCTGGTAATAGTGCCGCAGCGATCGTCCGTTCTTTGGAATCGATTATTAATGAGCGACCAAAATCCTTCATTCGGGTGATTGGTGTAGACCAAAAAGCCAAGAAGCGGGTTGCTGAGAAAATGATTCATCGTCCTGCTAAGTAGTGCCTGATAAGTAGTGTAAGTGCGGCTGCTAGCCGCATTTTTGACAATCCTCTCTTCTCCCACTAGGCCAATGATTCCCCTGCCCGTTGCCATGCCACCTCCTAATCGCACTGCTGTCATCAGCGGCGATGTAACGGTGCATCCAACGGCAAACATTGGTAATGGGGTGTTGTTACATGCCGATCCAGGTAGTCAACTAATTATTGGGGTTGGTGCCTGTGTCGGTGCGGGCTGTGTGATTCATGCTCACACCGGTACGCTGTTTATTGGGGATGGGGTGATTTTGGGGATGGGTACCTTAGTTTTTGGTACTACCCAGGTGGGAGAGCGGGCTTGTATTGGTGCTGATAGTAGCTTGATTGATGTATCGATCGCCCCAAATACCGTTGTTCCGCCGAATTCTTTAATTGATGCTTATAGTTTGTCTGCGGAGTATGCTAACGCTCATCCGTCGGAAAGTGTTGCTGCGCCAGAAGTTGCGGAGACGGTGAGTCCGCCAGTTGTTGAATCGATCAATGAACCCAAGTCATCTAAGCATTCACCTTTTTCAGTAGAACCGGTTGAACCACTTACCAAAGTTCAAGAGGCTCCGATCTCGCTTACTATCAACGCTCCAATATACGGGAAGGCTGGTTTAGAGCGTTTGTTGGCGACTTTGCGAAATCAAAGATGATCTTGGGGAGAGAGAGCTGGAGACTTCGTTTGTTGTTGATGTGTCTTCTACCTGTGAAAACATGATGATTTGGTGATTTCGACAAGCCCACACTTGGCGATCGGTGGGATTGTTGATCGAGAGGTTATGATTGGTGCAGGCGCGGTCATTTTGCTCGTCGTTTTTCTACTTGCAAAGCCATTTACCGAGGTAATAGGTGCTTCCAGCTAAACAGCAGTCTCCAGATAATTTTAATGACATGGCTTTGGGCATTATTTCGACCCAGAGCTTTCCGGCGATTGTGGGTATTGCCGATATGATGCTGAAATCTTCGGGCGTGACTTTGGTGGGCTATGAGAAGATTGGTAATGGTTATTGTAATGCGGTGGTACGGGGAACGATCGCCAATGTGCGGATTGCGATCGAGGTGGGTTTAGATACGGCTGAGAAATTTGGTCAGACTATTTCTAGTACGATTATTCCTCGGCCTTTGCCCAATTTGGAGGCGGTGTTGCCGATCGGCAGTAGGTTGGCGGCTTTGACGCGGGGAAATGGTCGCAATAAGTTGGCGAATACGGCGATCGGGCTGCTAGAAACCAGGGGGTTTGTGGCTTTGGTGGGGGCGGCAGATATTATGATGAAGGCGGCGGATATTGAGGTGGCGGCCTACGAAAAAATTGGGGCTGGTCTGTGTACGATCGTAATTCGGGGGGCGGTGACAGATGTGGCGATCGCGGTGGAGGCGGGGATGTTGGAGGCGGAGCGGATTGGGGAGCTAAGTGCGGTGATGGTGATTCCTCGGCCTCTGGATGATCTGGAAAATACCTTGCCGATTAGCAGTCATTGGGTCGAGAAGCCGATTATGCTGCCGTTAACTGCTCAGGAAGTGGCGGTGCCTCAGGTATTGGAGCCAGCTTTGGAGTTGGTGGAGTTGCCGTTGGTAGAATTACCTCAACGAGAACCACAAAGGTTGCAGTTGCCAGATGGGGATGATAGAGGGGATGGAGAGAGAGGCGATCGATGATGTTACAGAAATTTTTGTAGATTCAAAAGTTTGCCGATTCAAATTGACCAATGCTTTTTTAAAGTAGTATTGATTATGAACCCCACTAAATTAGGCATTAAAGATTTTATAAATATGACTGATGAATTTCATCCTACATGGTCATTGTTTGCAGTTGAGTCTAGTTTTGAAGAGGTTGTGGGATTTTCAACTCATTTTTACAAATCACTCAAAGTCAATAATAATATCTCGATTTGCTTACAAAATATTGAAGGAACTCTAAAAGAAAAACTCAAAGATAGAGATTTTGCAAATGTCATACCAATTCTGAAAACACATAAAAACAATTGGATACTTTTATATTCAGAAGTGTTTTATGGTGGTATTTCTGCTCCTAGTGCAGCAAGTAGTTTTTCTAGAAAACTTAATACTAGAGCTATTGCCTTAATTCGAGAAGACACTAGCGAAAGTCTAAGTTATGAGTTATTCGATAAAGGAATTTCTGTT
>JANOXZ010000685.1:0-6191 GCA_031418695.1 Synechococcales cyanobacterium VAR_35_metabat_10 | reverse complement strand
ATATTCTGACTCCAGCGTTGGCTAACGCCAATACTTCGATGAATTTGCGGGATACTCCGGCAGCGAGAGCGGTGGCAGAATTATTGGGGGTAACGGAGTATCCTTGCCCATCTTGTAATCAACCCTTGAGTAAGTATTCCCATGTTAATCAACAAGGAGTGCAGAAAACTAAGTTGCTTTGTGCTAGCAAGCCCAAAGTAAAATGCCAAAAGGTCATTTACTACGAAACTAGTCGCGGCTATTGGAACCCTGATAGCAATGAGAATCTGGGGGAGAATTTGGAATGCTCTAAAATTCCTTGTCCAGAATGTCTGAAGCTGATGGTACAAGTACCTAAAAATGCTGGTGGTTTCTTTTTGAAGTGCCAGAGTTGCAAGGATTCGGTGATGTTTTTAAATCAGGCGACTGGTGATTGGTTTGCGCCTCAGAAGCAGGCTAAGAAAACGTCTTCGGCTAAGAGCAAGTCTGCGTCAACTAAGGGTAAGAAAAAACCCTCGACCAAAATGGTCGAAGGTTTTTTCATGGGCAAATTTCCAACGGAACAAGATAGTAGCAAGTGAACTATGCTTGTAGTTGGGATATTGCCTAACAGCAACGCTATGCGAACTGCTATACTCATCTAACTGGCTAATATTGCGGTTAAGCAATAGCCCGATAGACTACTCCGATTTATTTAGACATCATCTGGATGTCAGTAAACTCAAACTTGGTAGCTGTGGGTTTTTCTTCTTCATCAGATTCCAAAATACGTTCACTAATCAAAAAGTAATCACCAGATTTAGTGTAGTTGTCGGTAAACAGAGTTTTGCCACCTTTTGCAGCGCCGGTTTTAGGATCAGCGTAAACAGAATCATAGCGATGAGACAAATAGCCCTCACCAGTATCATGGCTGCTAGAAGTATGAATTGTGACCACGACACCGTGGATATGGCGATGTACCATTACCACTTCGTTATTGCGGAGGTGATACTTGTCGCCACTGGACTTGCCACCAATCAATAATTCGACAGCTCCATCGGCCAGGGTTTCGCCATACTCAAAAGAATTCTTGCCGTGAGTTTCTTCAAAAGTACGACGAATGCGGTGAATCGCCACTTCCCGCAGTTGATCCTTGATCGAGTTAGCTGCATCGGTATTATCTATTCCAGATACGGTAGCGCTCAGGTCGGCGTTGACCTGCACTTTGCCAGTAAAAACTTCATCACCTTGAGTGAGAGTAACATTCGCCGTATAGCCAGGAAAGCTTTTATCCCAGGTATAACGGTTCTCGTAGGCAGCGCGAAATAAATCGGTAGCGGATACTTGGGTAATCACAGGTTAGTCCTCAATGCTTAATCACTCTTTATTCTATTGACATTCTCCTCGACGGACAAGGAAGGGTGATTCTCAGTCATTACTAACCGGACTAGGAGGAGTAAGGTTTCTCGGAAATTTCCGCTGATTCTGGCTCGATCGAACCATTAATTTGGCCAATCGCTTCATTAGCAGTGCCCGTAAGAGCAATACTTGTCCCAGCAGGCAGAGCAGCAGCAGCGCCGATACTAGATAGCGGTAAATTCGCTGACTTACTGGCAGCAGCAACCGAGTCACCAAACTGCTTGGCCATATTCACAAAGTCCGAAGGAATCATCACCAGGGTAGTAGTGTTATTTTCAGCCCCAATCTCCGTCAGCATCTGCATCCGACGCAGCTCTAGAGCCACCGGGTTAGCAGCAATCAACTGAGCAGCTTCAGTGAGTTTTTGAGAAGATTCTTGCTCTGCCGAGGCTTTGATAATCCGGGCACGTTTTTCTCTTAAAGCCTCGGCCTCCTTAGCCATTGCCCGCTGCATCGAAGGCGGAATTTCCACATCCTTCATTTCTACCCGTTCAATCTCAATCCCCCAAGGCTCAGTAACTTCATCGACAATTTCTTGGACTTTGACATTGATTTTGTCTCGGTTTTGCAGCACGTCATCTAAGTTATTTTGACCCACCACATTGCGCAGGGTAGTCAAAGCAATTTGGTATACCGCCTGTTGATAGCTTTCTACCCGAGTGATAGCTTTGGTGGGGTCAATAATGCGGTAATACAGCACAGCATTAACCTTAATGGTCACACTGTCCGCCGTAATAGTTTCTTGTGGCTCAATATTGATGGTTTTAGTG
Source organism: Synechococcales cyanobacterium VAR_35_metabat_10 (assembly GCA_031418695.1). Lineage (GTDB taxonomy): Bacteria > Cyanobacteriota > Cyanobacteriia > Cyanobacteriales > Chamaesiphonaceae > JAAFHZ01. Next base: position 4,044 of record JANOXZ010000685.1, on the reverse strand, counting down.
CGGTTATCTATTTGCACTTTCTGATCAATCATCGGTGCGATCCAGTAAATACCAGGGCCTTTAACCGCATGGGTACGACCCAAGCGAAAAATAACACCTCGTTCGTACTCCCGATCGACTTTGAATCCGCTAGCCGCAAAAATAACTAAGGCTGCAAAAGGCGCAAGAAGTAATTCCATATAGTTCTGAGAGATATTTTCTGAAGACTTGTATTCTGATCCTAGCGAAAACTTACCAAATTGCAGCAAAGTCTTTTCCAGTAGCTGGGGAGCATAAATCAAAGTATGATCGTCCGATCAATCATCATCAAAATTTGAAAATCTAGGATCTCGGCAATGTTTTCTGGTTTCTGGGCAGCTACTTTTTCTCGCGCAAAGCATCGCAAAAACAGATGGCTAATGGGTCTAGCCTCCATCAGCCTCATTATAATTCTACTCATACCAGGATTTTCTGGGGCGATGCCCTCCAGAACTGCCAGCAGATCAGAAATCCGAGGGGTCTGGATCACCAATATTGATAGTGACGTATTGTTCGATCGCACCCGCCTCAGTAACAGCATCAGCCAACTGCAAAAGCTTAACTTCAACACCCTCTATCCAGTAGTCTGGAACTGGGGCTATAGCCTGTATCCCAGCAAGGTAGCCGCCCAAGAAGTCGGACAAGCCGTCATGCCCAAGAAATCGATCGAAACATTACTAGGCCGACCATTGCCCGCCAAAGAAGGCTTAGCTGGGCGGGACGTGTTAAAGGAAATCGTCGATCGAGGCCATCGCGCCAAAATGGCCGTCATTCCCTGGTTTGAATTTGGCTTTATGACCACCGCCCCCAGCGACCCTGCCGGTTCTGACCTAGCCAAGCGTCACCCCGAATGGCTCACCCAAAAAGCAGACGGTAGCAAAACTAGTAAAGAAGGCGCTCATGAGCGAGTTTGGTTAAATCCCCTCAACCCCGAAGTCCAAAAATTCATCAAAAGCCTGTTAGTAGAAGTAGTGAAAAACTATGACATAGATGGCGTTCAGCTCGATGATCACTTTGGCTATCCCTACCAATATGGCTACGATCCACTGACAATAAAAATGTATCAAGCTGAGCACCAGGGCAAAAGTCCGCCCCAAAACCCCAAAGATGTGGAATGGACAAACTGGCGAGCAGGTAAAGTCACCGCTTTTATGAAAGACTTGTTCAAAGACATCAAAAAAGCCAATCCCCGCGCCATTCTTTCAGTATCTCCTAACCCCCAAGAATTTTCCAAGGAGTTCTTTTTGGCAGACTGGGAAGCCTGGGAAAGAGCAGGATTAGTAGAAGAATTGGTAATTCAGCTATATCGCAATGATTTATCCAGATTCAAATGGGAAATGCAAAAGCCCGAAGTCCAACGAGCCAAGACCCATATTCCAGTAGCGATCGGAGTATTAGCCGGACTCAAACCTCGTCCAATTTCTATGAAGCAAATCCAAGAACAAGTCGAAGCTATTCGCCAAGAAAAACTGGCCGGAGTATCTTTCTTTTTCTATGAAACCCTCTGGAATCTCAAACCGGTCAATGAAAAAGTGAGTGATCGACAAACTGGTCTACAAAAGTTGTTTCCGGCGGGGGTCGATCGACCAAGAGTAAAAGGGTAGCCGATCTATTCAGCTCGGCTGCTGACCTAGAATTATTGGTGGCCGAGTTGAACCACATTATTCATGATTCCCTGACCTTTGCCAAACCTGATTTAACTCCTGTCGCAACTCTTCTGCATTCGGCAAATAAAGCTGATACTTTTGCACAAAGAGCTGACTATTCATTTGATATGTTGCATATTCCACCAACAGCTCATCCTTCTCCCGCGCCAAAATCAACCTGATCGGCGGATTATCTCCCTCTATATTCTCCTCTTTGGCAAAATAGCCCATGTACATGTTCATCTGCCCAATGTCATAGTGCTGTACTTCATTTACCTTGAGATCGATCAACACAAAACAGCGCAGAATGCGGTGATAAAAAACTAGATCTACCCGATAGTGCGTGTTGTTAATTGTGATGCGGTATTGCCGCCCCACAAATGTAAAGCCCTTGCCCAGCTCCAGCAAAAACTGCTGTAAATGGTCACACAGCAATGTCTCTAGCTGTAACTCTGATGGCAAATACGGCTCAGGAATTTTCAGAAACTCCAACACATAGGGATCGCGTAAAATATCCCCAGGCTGCTCTAGTACTTGCCCCTGCTGTGCTAGTTTCAGAATCTCTTCTCGGCTTTTCCCCGCTGCCAATCGTAAAAATAACGCCGCCTTTTTCTGGCGTTTCAATTCTGCAACAGACCAGCGCTCCGCGATCAACTGTTGCTCATAAAAACCCCGTTCTAGTTCATCTTCAATCTTGAGCAGCTCCACCAAATGCGACCAACTCAAAAGGTGCGACACCATCGCACCTTTTGGATAAGCCAGATAAAATTGTCGCATCCGGATCACATTACTTCGACTAAAACCTTTACCATGCAGCAGCGCTAGATCCCTTGCCAGATTGGTTAGCAGCCCTTTCCCATATTTGGCTCGCACCTGTCCATTTTGTTCAAACTCCACAATATATCGACCAATTTGCCAATAAGTTGCAACTAAAATCTCATTCACCGCTTGCTGCGATCGCGATCGCCCAGCGCCATAAGCCACCGAAATCTGCTCTAGCAAGTCTTGATAGACAGGATCAATGACTAAGTTAGTGTGATCCGATAGTTCCTCTCTCTCCATCGTCGTTACCTCTCCTGGCGTTTGTAATCGATCAACATCTTGCGCAAATAGTATAGTCAATCGCTGTACCGTCTGCCCTATCGTCCCTGGAAAAATCCCCGGTTTCCAATCTCCGTTATGACGAATCTGTTCGCCTAGAATTATTGATGGCCGAGATGTCATAATTTAGGGGCTGATTTGTGTGTGACTCGACAAAGCTATGGCTGAGAAACTGCTGAAAAATCGTTATTTGATTGAAGATGTCGATCGAGACCAACTGGGCAAGGGGGCTTTTGGCCACACCTATCTGGCCAGAGATAACATGTATCGCACCGATCAGCGGGTGGTAATCAAGCATTTGCGGCCAGATTTCAGCGATTGCAAAACAGATCAAGAGAAGCGTCAACTTTTAGATGGAGCACAGAAGTTTTTTGAAAGAGAGGCCATGGTGCTCAAAAAGCTGGGTAGCGTTAGTGACCAAATACCCTCGCTGATTGATTATTTTGTTGAAGATAATGAATTTTATATTGTCCAAGAGCGGATTAATGGCGAGTCCTTGGGCAAAAAGTTTATTCCTGGCCAGCAGTGGTCGCAGGTAGAGGCCATAAATTTGCTGATAGAAATTTTGGGCATGGTTCAAAAAAGGCATTTTCAGGGTAACAGAACACGACAAATTTGACCATCATTGCCACGATGATCAGAACGAAAATTGACTATTGTAGCTAAGCTCTTTGGAAGCACTGAAAACCTAGCAGCTCAAGCCAATGAGGATGACTTTCTCCTGTCATCAACTCCTTGGGACTTTTGCCGACTCGCTCAGGAAGCTCACTCCGCATGAAACAGCGGTGGTTCAGGAAAAACTGGAGCAAACTCAAATAAGATTTACCCAAAGTTTTTCTCAGGAAAAAGTAGTTGCGCAGTCGAGAGTTCAGGTTTTCTACAAGAGAACTGGCTCTGGGAGTTTCTTTAAGTGCTGTAGCTACTGCCTCCATCAATAAGTGGAATTTCCCAGACAACTGAACTTGTAATTGATTCCAGCATTCCCAATAGGCATTAGATGTAGGCTGTTTTCTATTCAAAAGGCAGACATCACGCACTTTCTGCAAAGGTACATCAAATCTCATCGCAATCTCCTCTAACTTTTGGTCAAGGACACCTGCAAAAGCCAGTAATTCCTTACCCTGATTTTGCAAAGATTTGCGGAGTTTGAGAATCTGGGGGTGCTGCTCTCTTTGTGTAAGTTCAACCACGACAAAGTCATATAGCTCTTGGCGAATAACCAGCGGTGGACCAGCCAATTTGAGGATGTCATGAGACATCCAGCTCAACATAGTTTTGA
>JANOXZ010000684.1:0-2288 GCA_031418695.1 Synechococcales cyanobacterium VAR_35_metabat_10 | reverse complement strand
TTGTCGCAAAGCTAATAACTGCTAATTGGCAGTTCATCAAACATCGCGATCGCCTTTTCTCTGCATTATCATTGAAAGGCGATCGCCTCTAGCAAAAGTTCCCAGATAGTTGCGGCCACACAGGTCGGAACTTTACCTCTCACTAAGTTCGATCACTACCAGATCGCCTCCTCAACCAAATCCACATTAATTTAATGGCGTTATGCTCCTGATCGCTATCATATTTTAAGCTCTCTTACAGTGCGGAAATTTTATAGCTATGAAAGTTAAATTTGGTCCATCCTCAAAGAGCGATCGCATCTGTTGATATTACTCTACCCAATTGCGGCAAATAGTAACCAGCAAATCGAACAAATTCGCAAAGCTTATATCACTGCTTTTCAACAACAATCTGTACTCCGTGCCGACAATCTATCTTGTGCTGCTTTTTAAGATTCAATTTATTTTAGTGGAGTTAATCTCATGATTCATCATATTTCGATCGCAGCACACCATCCCCTGCACGTTTGATGTAATTGAATTCTGGGTGGAAAATCAATTACTCATCGAATTGTTACCACCAGAAATCGTTGATCGATATCTTGCTTTTATGTCACCAGAATCTTTGTCTGCAACAGCGACTCAACAACCTACCGCAGCATAAAACATGGTAGAGGCAATTCGTGTGCCCCTACCTCCGGGTAACTTCTAACTAAACGATCAAGGAGTTTTACCATGTCTCAAATTCAAATTTATAGTGCTGTACTCTGTCCTTTTGCCCACCGAGTGCAGTTAACCTTACTAGAAAAAAGCGTTCGGTTTGAGTCGATTGAAATCGACCTCCAAAACAAGCCTGCTAACTTTCTCGAAATTTCGCTTTACGGTAAAGTCCCCGTCCTTAAACATGGCGATAACCGAGTCTGGGAATCGGCGATCATCAATGAGTATTTAGAGGAAACCTTTCCAGATCCGCCACTTCTGCCCGCAGATCCAATGCAAAGGGCACAAGCGCGAATTTGGATTAACTTTGCCGATACTCGCTTGTTCTCTACCACCAGAAAACTGTTATACAGTCGCGATCCGCAACCACCAACGGCGTTATTAACAGAGCTAACCGAGCATTTGCTCTTCATGGAACATCAAGGTGTGCGGAAAATTTCCCCTAATGGCTCCTACTGGCTGGGGACAGAGCTGAGTCTAGTCGATTTGACTTTTTACCCTTGGTTTGAGCAATTAGCCGTGTTGGAACATTTCCGAGGCTTTCAGTTGCCACCAGGACTGGATCGACTTCAGCAATGGTGGGAAACAGTAGCCCAGCGGGAAGTGGTGCGATCGATCGCCAATCCCCCAGAATTTTATCTCGAACGCTATGGGCGGTTGACCCAAATTAAATGATATCTGCCGCTAATAAAATTGTTGGCGTAGCCTATCGGAGATAATCGCCAATCCGCCTAGACTTTTTGCAGTGCTGAATAAATTCTCAATTTGAAAGTTGTATGACTCAACCCAAACTGAACAGATCAGGGTTAATTGTTTGCTACAGCAACTTGGGGGATGGTTGGCATATTTGTTCAAAATCTGTTCTACATCATGAGCACCAAGTAAAATCCCTGAGCCTCGATCTAAATGAGCACCAATGGAACTTAGGTTAACCACACATTTTACGCCCGATTGACCGATGGCTTGGGCATAGTTATTGCCGAGTCGGCGATAATATGCCAAGAGATCGCCCACACCGCATATTTGGTCGCCGAATAGACTGTACTAGTCGGCCCCACCGTATGAGCGGCGATCGAAGCATTATTAAACTAAGCGATCCTTAGGGTGATCTCCAGTGAGAGTAACAAGTGGCACGGAAGATTAGGATTGTTCCCACTCATACCCCAACACTAAGAGTAGATCTTCTACCTCCATAATTTTTTTTACCTGGTCTTCCTGTAAATTCCCACCGCTGGGACGGGTCATTTTTAATTGCCATTTGACTAGTGCGTCTGTTGGTACTAACTCAATTCCTAAGTTATCCTTTTGACTGAAATGCAAACCGCCATATTGATTGACCGGGGTAAGCGTCATTGTGTTGGAATCATTTGGTGGTGGCTCAGGCAGCGGTGGCGTCATCACAATTTTGTAGCTTCCAGCATCCGTGCAGCGGGCTAGTAACCACATCGTATTGAATTTCAAGGTCTTTTTCGCGTCCCGGATAGGGAATAGGTTTGGTATCATTTCCAACTCAAAGACGTTCCCTTCTGCTGGGTTGGCTGGATTCAAGAAGCGCTGCCACTGGCTGGGAAACTCTTGGCGTAGGTTGA
>JANOXZ010000683.1:0-7798 GCA_031418695.1 Synechococcales cyanobacterium VAR_35_metabat_10 | reverse complement strand
ACCGATCGCGATATCTGCACTAGCCAAAACAGGCAAAGCTTTTAGACTACCGGCTGCTGCCAATCCTAAAATTAAGGATAGCCTTTGCAACGAAAACAACAGATTTTTGTGGTTCTTTCGACGGGCAGCAGATTTCAGCATCTTTAATGAAGGCAAAACTTTATATTCAATGTGATTGTGCCCATTTTTTGTTGAAATCTAACTAAAAGAAACAGATTTTAAGACACAAAAAAAACCGGGTTCTACTCCGGTTCCTTAAGCTATTAGTTATTGATTTGTTGATGATGTTAGGCGCTATTATTTCCCCGGGACTTCTGCGTAAATTCACTTATGTAAATATACGGAGGAGAACGGAGAAAGCTTTCAGAAGAACATCTGCTACTCAGTAAAAATGAGGATTACAGATAAAATAACAGTTCAACAAACTTAGTCTAAAGATCTATTTATTAGCAGCTTTGAAAGCATTAAAAGACATGTAAAAATCTTCCGGATCGTAGAGATGACATTCTTCAGTAATGTCCTTCATCAACTCCCAGTTGAACTTGCTTTCTTTAACATATTTGCCCCAGTTTTCTTTGATGATGCTGTGAGCACCCCGCAGATTGTAGGAAGGAATAGCGGTAGAAATGTGGTGTGGCACATGGACGTTGATGTCGTGACAAAGAAACTCCACCCAACGTGGGTAGTCGCAATGTACAGTACCTGTTAACTGCGAAATTGCCTCATTCCATTCTGCTGCTGGATGAAATGGAATATTACTGGCTGTATGGTGAACCACCGTGAAAGTACTCATCCAGAAGTGGTAAACCAACCAAGGCATCAACCAGAAACTAATTAAACCCCACCAACCAGTGGTCAAAGTCAAGGCTGTTAAGCCAATACCACCACCAATCAATACAAAGAGAGTCGAAAAGCGCATCTGCTCTCTAGCTTTACCGGTACATTTTGTCCAGTCGAAGTTAACTAAAGCCCAATGAAAGATCGAGCCTGTCCACCATAGTTTGCCGCGAATAGCATGGTATACGGTCTTTAAAGTGAAACCTAAATCCTTATAGACTTCTTGTTTCCAAGGTTGCCAAGCATTATCAAAATCAATTTTGTTAGTGTGCTTGTGGTGGTAATTGTGCCAAATCCGCCAGCCGTGGAAAGGATAAATTAGCGGTAAAAAGGCTAAGTGACCAACAATATTGTTTAAACGCTTGTTATTAGAGAACGATCGATGGCCGCAGTCGTGGCCAATCACAAAAAAACCGGTGAGGGCAGTACCGGTAAAAATCCAGGCTAGGGGTAGTAAATACCAAGGAGCAAAAGCGATTGCAACGTAGCCTAGGGCAACAGATACAACACTGATTAATACGTGAGTCCAGGCTTTGCGGCTATTTTTAAGGAACAGTTCACGGGGTAGAGTGCGCAGGATATGTTTGAGTTTTAAATCTTCAGCCGCGATCTCCTGAGGGGAAAGCTGTGCTGACGGCGATAAACTTTGAGGCTGATTGAGCGATAGAGTCATTGAGCGTGCTGATTCTCCATATTTGATAAACTCGAAAAAACCCAGCCTCATAAACCCAAGGCATAGGTCTTAGCGCTGTCACTGCAATTAATCGCGGCTAAATTAAGTTTCGTAACAAGCACAGCTTTCACTTTAGCAGCTTCCCGGCTAAATGAGTACCTACTGAACAGTTAGCTTGATATAAATCAATTAAAAATTTCTACAAGAAAACGACCGCTCGTTTCAACGAACAGTCGTTTTCATTTAAACCAAAGGAGTTAACGAGCAGGTAATAACTTATTTTCGGCCTGAATCTGTGCCAGAAGAAGATCGACCTCTCCCTGTAAATTCAGGAGCTTTTCTTGCTGCTCGCAGGAATAGACTGTGGAAGTCGTGGAAGCTTGCTTGCTAATCGCCGAGCCGTTGATAGATGGCTGCTGACGTGTCGAGGTAGGATTGGACATATTGAATAGTGATTTTTACTTACTCACACCTTTGAGAATTGTACCTTGCTTTTTTAAACAAGATAAACTCTTGAGGATGTTTTTATTTTTCCTGACTTTCCTTAGGACGCGCCAGTTTAGCCGAGAGTTCCTGCTTAATGCGGCTGATGATCGAGTCTTCGTCGATCGAACTCAAAATCTCCGAGACAGCTCGCTTGGGGCTGTTGGCATTCCAAGTTGCGCCATTTACCAAGTAGGTTTTAGTAATTTGGCCGATCGCATAGGTAGCTGCACCCGCTGCGGTAGCTTGGGCAATCGCAATGGCGGTATAAGGAGCTGCGGAGAGTCCACCGGTTACAGGTAGTGTTACTCCTAGTAATCCCTTTAATCCACTCAAACCCATCATTACTAAAAATTCTCCTCCGGCTACTCCGCCCATGCCCAGAGCGATCGTTTTTAATAATTGCAGTGCGCCACTTTTGGTCATCGGCAAGCCATAGATCTGAGAGAGGCTGAGAATTAACCCTAGATCGATCGCCGCTCCACCAATCAAATCTAATGCGGTAATTGGGTTTAGAGCAACGGCGACGGCTTTGGTCATTACCGCTTGCCAGATCCGATCGTCTGCTAATCTTTCCCTGCCACCCATTTTCAGGTTGACCATTTGTGCTTGCAATCGATCGGCTGAAATCATCGAGTTCAAAGCCACTAAAGATTTGCCTTCTCGCTCTAGCACTTCTAATATTTTGGATTTTAATGCATCGATTTGGGGTTTGCCGACTTCGCTGATCAATTCTTCGCGACCATCGGGATGGCTAATTAGTTTTTGAACTAGGGGGGCGGCGGCCACCATCACTATTTCATTGGGGGTGATTAATTCTCTCACTCGATCGGTGGCGATTTTTTGATATATTTCCTGTCGATCGGCCTCAGAATATTGATCGACTTTGTTGAATACCAACAAAATTGGCTTGCCGACTTCCCTGAGTTCAGCCAGGGCTTGGCGCTCAATTTCGGTGACATCTCCGGCTACTACAAATAAGAGGATATCCACTTGTCGGGCGATTTCACGGGCGATGGTGGCACGCTCGACTCCGCCGATTTCGTCAATGCCCGGGGTGTCAAAAAATTCGATTTGTTCTTCAATGACCGTGGGCATATCTAAACCCCATTCGTCTTCCCAGTCAGCGACTTGCCAGGTGATTTGTTCGGCTTTTTTGGTGACTCCATGGAGAGGGCCGGTGGTGAAGACAGGGCGACCCACCAAGGCGTTGAGGATGGAAGATTTGCCTCTTCCCACCAGGCCAAAGACAGCGATTTGAATGGTGGATTGCTCTAGCCGATCAAGCCAGTTTTCTAGTTCATTGATCTCTTTGCTGAGCTGGCCTTTTTCCCGTTGGCTGAGTTCATGGCCTAAAATGTTACGCAGTACTTGTTGGGCGCGCTCTCGATCGAGGTCTGCTTGAAGGTCACTAAAGCCTTCGATTGTTTCTTGCCATTCTGGGTTCGCGTTTACAGTGTCGCCGGTCATGGGTTTTATGAACTAGGGATTCTTAGATCATAATGTCGAATCCAGAAATTTTATGTTAATATGGCAATCTGTTAGGGCATGTGGCTCAGTGGATAGAGCATCAGATTCCGGTTCTGAGGGTCGGGGGTTCAAGTCCCTCCATGCTCATGTTAAAAGATAATCCAAATTGGCAAGTGACTGGTATTGAGCTGTGGGCTTGGTACCAGTTTGCTGTTGCTGAGGCCGAAGCGGCGGGAATTGCGCGGCGGGAGGTGGATTGGTTATTGCAGGCGGTGAGTGATGTCGATCGACTATCTCTGCAACTAGGCGATGTCTCTCGGCGCGATCGAGTATTTCTCCACCGGCCTTGGTCAGAGATTCTAGATTTATGGCAGCAACGGCTGGTGCAGCGGAAACCCATGCAGTATTTGGTGGGAAGTACTCCCTGGCGAGATTTTGATTTGCAGGTTTCGGGGGCGGTGTTGATTCCGCGCCCGGAGACGGAGTTGTTGATTGATTTAGCGATGGATAGATTTCAGAATGCTGGTGGTAATTGGTTAGATTTGGGGACGGGGAGTGGGGCGATCGCTATTGGTTTGGCTGCGGCGTTCCCAAAGGCGCAGATTCATGGGGTGGATTTTAGTGCAGAAGCTTTGGTGGTGGCTCGATCAAATGCTGAGCACAATGGATTGATTGATCGGATTCAGTTTTATCAGGGGTCTTGGTGGCAGCCGATCGAGCATTTAAAAGGCCAATGTTTGGCGATGGTTTCTAATCCGCCTTATATTCCGACAGCTACTGTGCTGGGGTTGGCTCCAGAAGTGGTCAACCACGAGCCTCATTTGGCTTTGGATGGTGGGTTTGATGGGTTAAGAGATATTCGAGTGTTGGTGAATGGCGCGCCAGATTTTTTGGTATCTGGGGGTTGGTGGGCGATCGAGATGATGGCGGGACAGGGGGAGGCGGTGGTGGAGTTGTTGGAAAAACGTGGGGCTTATAAAGATATTCAGATTGTTGACGATTGGGCTGGGTTCGATCGATTTGTGGTGGCGAACAGAGTCTGAACTATAATTAAGTGATGGAGTGTGATTGGTTTAAGGTACTACTAATCATAGTTAATCAAATCAATCCGATAAATCACAGTTTAGACAGAATTCAAACTAGAAGAGGATATTGACTGGAAACACTTTAAAGGTTGGTAGACTGCAACTAAAAATGGTAATGTTGACCGCTAAATCATTATTACTGATAGCAGCATCTCTCAATTACAAACATATTAATAAATCTATATCTATTCAAATCAGAAAAGAAGTAGTCGTGTCTTAAATACCTTCACCCCAGCCTTCTTCCAAATAAGGGAAACCATTTTTTTCCTCAGCAGGAGCAAGCATTGGTACAGTGTTAAATTCCGTTTCCCGATAAAAGAAATGGATCCGGTGATCCCCCTTTTTTGTGAGAGAACCGGGTTTTGCAACACCACAGCCTCTTAGTAACAATGTATCGCCCTGAATAGTATAAGGCGGAACAACTATATTTAAATCGCCCCAAATTGTCTGTACTACTAGAGTACAACCCGCAGCAGCTTGCTCCTTAGTGATACCTACTTCCGACTCAATATTTAGCCCCTTCCGCAATAGGTCTTTTTCCTGAACTGGTGCTACCACCTGAATAAATAAATCTCCTGCTCTACCACCATTTCTGCTCGCATCACCCTCACCTGATAATTTGAGGTTAGTACCGCACTCCACTCCTGGTGGCACCTTAATTTTGAGTAATCTAATTACTGGAATAGCAGCATCATCAGAAATTGCTTCTAGACGGGGAATTCTTACCTCTGCTTCACAGCCCAAAATCGCATCATAAAAACCGATTGGCAAATCCAGACGTAAATCCTTCCCTGGCTTGGAAGCCCGACGTTCTGTCTTCAGGGTTGAATACAACAAATAAATTGATAAAACCGAAAATAAGACTATCCAAATCATAGTGATTTCAACATATCAATAGCTTGAACAAGTTGTATAGGCTGATACTACAATACCGACAACACCCGAATTATTCATCTGTTATTATGCTGAAATAGGAAATTCGCGAACGATCAACCTTCAGCACTATGACTAAATAATCATCGCATATATCAATGCTCTTGAAGCAACAAAGTGACAAAAAATTACAAAAGAGGTTTTAAATCAAGGTGCTCACCCACCAAGTTGGCCACCGCATCTAGGGCATCATTGCGTTGACTGGCATAATTAGGCACATCGATCGGCAGTAAGGGCAAACCTTTAATACTGCGCAACCTATTCAGCCAAGATCTGCGCCAAGCTCCGCTATCGAACAACCCATGCAAATAAGTCGCCCAGATTTGCTCTTGCCAGACCCAGCCCAACTCAGTATCACCGAACAGCGGCTGGCATGTTGAATCATTGGATACCCAGTTGCTCTGACCCTGATGAATTTCGTAGCCAGTAACGGTTGCATTGATTAAAAAATATTCAGAATCCACCTGCCGCTGCCGTAAAACCTTGCGATCAAGCATCACCGTCTCCACTGGCATCAATCCTAAACCATTAACTTCGGGCACCTCACCCTCCAGCCGATCGGGGTCGGTAATCTTCTCCCCCAGCATCTGCAATCCACCACAAATACCTACAATTGTAGTGCTTGCCTTGGCCTGCGTCTTAATCCAATCTGCTAGACCAGTAGAATGTAGCCATAGACAATCGGCAATCGTGGTTTTAGAACCGGGCAAAATAATCGCATCAAATTTTTTCTGGGTGGGTTGATCTATATAAGATACCTGCACCGAATCCTCAGCCATCAAAGGGTCAAAATCAGTAAAATTGGCCATTCGAGGCAATCTGATTACGGCAATTTGCAACTCCGCCGCCGGTTTATTGATTCGTCGATCGAACAAATCCAAGGAATCTTCTGCCGGTAACTGGGACTGGAAATAAGGCATTACCCCTAGTACTGGAATACCTGTTCGCTCCGTCAACCAATCTAAACCAGACTCCAACAAAGATCGCTGCCCCCGAAACTTATTGATCACAAAGCCCTTGATCAAGGCTCGTTCTTCGGGTTCCAGTAATTCTAAAGTACCGACAATATGAGCAAAGACTCCCCCGCGATCAATATCGGCTACCAGCAGAGTCTTGGCCTGTAAATAGCTGGCCACCCGCATGTTGGTCAAATCTCGGTGCTTGAGGTTAATTTCGGCTGGACTGCCCGCACCCTCACAAACTACATAGTTGTAATCTTTTTGTAGTTGATCTAACGAGCTGGTGATGGCTTGCCAACCTCGATCGAAAAACTTTTCATAATACTCCGCTGCTCCCACCCGACCCGCAGACTGCCCCATCAAGATCACCTGAGAAGTCATATCTCCTTGAGGCTTGAGCAAAATCGGATTCATGATCACCTGCGGCTCAATCTTAGCCGCCCAAGCCTGTACTGCCTGAGCATGACCAATCTCGCCACCATCGGCGGTCACATAGGCATTCAATGCCATATTTTGCCCTTTAAAGGGTGTAACTTTATGACCTTGGCGCACTAACAGCCGACAGATTGCCGCAGTCATCAAAGATTTCCCGGCATGAGAAGTGGTGCCCACCACCATAATTGCAGGCATCTTTAAAGTACCGATCGCAGCCAGCGACTAATAAAATTCTGTAATCGATCGCGCTTTCGAGGTTTAGGCACTGTTTTGCCATCCCACTTATTGGCAATCTGCCAACCCAAGGGAGTCAATCTAAAGCTATCAGTCAAACCCTGACCATCCACTTCTCGCCGCAGCATTCCTACCTGAATCAGCCACACCATGTCATTTTCGGCGATTAGTTCGGACATTTTGCGTTTGGTGTAACCCAGTTCCACGCCGCTGCTTCCAGAGATTTTGGTGATAGAGACACCACTGTAGCGCATATCCAACAAAAGCTTCAGGTGAAAAGGCGAACAGCGAAAAGTCCGATCGGCGCGATCGATCGTTGCGGCATCGTAGGCAATAGCTGGTAAGGAGACAGTCACAGTAAAACGGGTTGTAAAGCTTTAATTGTAGCCGATCTATATTTTCAGGGAAACCAACACATCAAGATATTACTCAGACTAAACGTTGCGGGACTAAGTTAGATTAGATACAGTTGCTCTTTGTCAAGTCTAATATTCATGTGATTCTAAAACCACTTACACAAATATCTATTTGCGTAAGTGGTTTTGTGGCAAATTTGACCTATACCTTCTTCCACCCATGCTATGCCTTATAGTAACTTTACACTTGTTCAGGTTCAGCGACAGTTCGACCTACATGTTACCAAAGGGATTTTTTTTACCGATTTACCCGTCTTAACTCCCCGCGATTGG
>JANOXZ010000682.1:0-2730 GCA_031418695.1 Synechococcales cyanobacterium VAR_35_metabat_10 | reverse complement strand
AGCGATGATCTTCTGGGACTCGGACGGAAATACCTAGGTCTGGTATCTTTGCATATTTTGTTTTTGAAGAAGATTTATAAGTGCTTGGGAAAGGATTAGGGCATTGCGGTATTTGAGCAGATTTGCTGACTGCTTGCCTTACAAACACATTGCCAGTTAGAATAGCAACTAGTGCAACAGTAAGTAAGCTTGAGAAGATTTTCATACTTTTGTATAGTCTTAAGATTGTCGACTTGTTATTCAACATAATATTCTATTTTTATTGAGTTAGTCAAGAGCATTTTTTGCTTTTTTTGCAAATAAATTGTTATTTTTAACTAATTCTTTAGACGCATCAAGACAGATATCTTTAAGGCTCTTTGTATATTTGCCAGGAATAAACTTGTCCAAGGCAATTATTCTAATTTTAATATCATTTCCGGTGATTTGAGAATGCTGAATCTTCTTTTTAAGCTGTTGGATCACTAGATCAAATTTAGCCTCCCCGTATGCTCGACGTTTTAGCTCTCCTTCACCCACTAAAACTTTCAGCTTCATGGGAATACTGGCTTCCTTTTGGTTGGCATAGGCGGGGTTAATAAACACACAGGTGCCAGCCGGGAGCTTTAAGATTTCTTCGGGCGAGAACATCTTTTTGGTTTTATCTTGGTCTGAGACACTATTGCTACCGCCATCTTTACTGTTCGATCGACTCCGTTGCTTATATCTCACCTCCTCATCCCCCAAATAGTCTGAGAAATACTTAGCCGATTCATATTCTCCAGGGTTGAAGATGAACTTAGTGTTGCAGCCAGATAAGATGGCTCTAGCAGTTTCCTTGCCATAGGCTTGCTCCAACTGCGTCATATTTTGATAACCCAAAACTCCACAAAAACCAGCCGATCGACTTTCATTCAGCCAATTGACTAAATTCGGTAAAGCGATTGTGGGTAACTCATCTAAAAACACTGCTAATGGATCAATTCTTTTTTTGGCAATATTACGCACTACAATCATGTGCATCACTGTAGCTAAAATTGGCCCCACAATATCCCGACGATTTTGATCCATGCCAAAAATAATCATCTGCTTGCCTTCTAGATCCAAAGGGATCGTAGACTTGCCGCAGAGACAGGGCAGGATATCAGGAGAAACAAAGTTGGTGAACATTAGGGAGGCGATCGCCGCCACACTAGCTGCCGTTTTCTCTGATTCCCGCATGGACATGAATTGATCCCAGCTTACTTTTACCCAAGGGCTGATATCGGCTGCTTTGACTCGATCGATCAAGTCCGAAGAATCCAAAGCCAGAATCTTTTGACAAGTCAAAAAATCGGGATATTCACTGAGCTTCGCCAACTGCAACACCGCCTTAATCAACTGGTCGCCAGAGAGTTGAAAGAACGGATCTTCGCCGCCCTTACCACCGTTGAGGCTGAAGTTTTTATTTAGGACTTTAGCGATTTGTCCCGCAGTTTCCGAATCGTCAGCAGATTTGAGGAAATCTAATAAATTGCAAGATTCACTACCCTCAAAGCCAGGAGCGAAGATCCGCACATCATAGCCCTTATTACGGGCATAGGCTGCATGGATCTCTGCTTGACCACCAGGGAATTTGAAGTCATAGAGACAAATGGGGAAGCCCTGGTCAATCACCGATCGAATCATTGGATCAATCACTGAAAAAGTTTTACCACTACCGGGTGCACCACAAACAGTTGTGCCTCGTTGACCATCGGGAATAAATACAGTGTTGGCTTGGGGACTAATTTCATAGCGCTTACTCACCTTGCCTGCTTTCATCCGAGGCTTTTTTAGTGGTGTGATAATCGGCGTATTAATCCAGGTTGTCAAACCATCCCGCTTGCGTTCATTAATTTGCTTAATAGCTACTTGGCGTGCCGCCCTTTTTTCCTGTCCGCCTGCCCAATGAGCACCAGCCATCCGACTGCGTACCGATCGATCTTCAGTCATTAGCCAATAGCCCCCAATACCCAAAGCCACCAAGGTCAAAAGACCCTGGGGTGTCCAGAGTTGTTGCTTATAGGGTTGTAGCCACTGCGGCACCGAAATATCTGGCAATGTTTGGGCTTGGGCGGGCTTAATTTCAGTGATACCAACACCAGTAATCGCTGCAATTATTAGCAAATACTTCAAGATGAAAATTTTCATATTTATTTAGCAGCGATAAATTGATAAGGACTTAGTGTTGGTAATACCTTAGTCATTGCTGGAATCTGATAACCTAGGCGACGTAAGGCCAGAGCATCTTCTGGAGCCAGCCAAACATTTGAATTCTGGACACTAGCGGCGATCGCTGATTCAATAACGGTCGCCGATAACTTTGACCAGCGCTGCGCCACCAAATCTGTCGCTAGCTTGATCGGCATAAAAGCACTGAGCGTGACGTAGTTAGTTTGGCGCTCAACATAGTCAAAGCATTGTCCTTGCTGGTCAGTTCCCACAAGCTTCTGCCAGTGACTAGGCATTTCTAGTAATGTAAAAGATTGCATAGGTCGATCGCCAGTAACTTGGGGCTGGGGATTACTGATTTGGGCTACAACTACTCCCCGACCATAACAAGAGCCGTTGCTAGACAATGCCGCCTGTTGCCCAGAGATAGAAAGCAACAGACCGGTGGTAAAGATAGCTAAAATAAAATAGAATAAGCGTCGCATCATCATGAGTTTTAGGCGATTGATCGAGAAATGGGCTTATCTGGTGAGTTAGGCGGAGACCAATTGGCATTTT
>JANOXZ010000681.1:0-3571 GCA_031418695.1 Synechococcales cyanobacterium VAR_35_metabat_10 | reverse complement strand
CAATAATTTCGTTGGGCGCGGAGTATAAATCAAGTCATAGACGATCGCTCCCACCCGCAGCAACTCAATTTGCTTTACAGACAGAGGACTATCATCTATCTGAGGAAACATGCCGATCGGTGTACAGTTCACTACCAAATCTGCCAGTGACAACAACTGATCCAACTTCGACCACTCTTGTAACTTTAGATAAGGCCAACTTGTTTGTAAAGCTGCCAACTTGCCTAAATCTCGACCTACCACCCAAATATCTTGACAGCCCAACTGCAAACAGCCCGCAATCACTGCTCTTGCCGCACCACCACCACCTAAAATAACCACTGTCTCTGGTCGGGGCAAAGATTGTAAAGGTGACAACCAGCCCAAAATATCCGTATTAGTTCCCGCCCAACCCTGCTCAGTCGGCCACACTGTATTTACTGCCCCGATCGACCTCGCCACTTCCGAAATCTCGGATAAATGCGCCATTACTGTTTGTTTATGGGGAATCGTAACATTCAAACCCCGACAATTGATCGCCCTTAAACTCGCCAATACCCCTGCCAAATCAGCCGGTGGCACAGCCAAAGGTACATAGATATAATCTGCCCCCAACTGGCGCAGTGCAGCATTGTGCATTACTGGTGACATGGAATGTTCGATCGGATATCCTATCACCCCCAGAATTTTAGTAGTTCCAGTAATCACAACATCAACTCCCACTCTAAGCTAGCCGCCGCTTTAGCAAGGTTTTTGATCGAATGCGCCGCTTCTAAATAAGGCAAACAGCCCAGCACTGGTTTACGAGTCAGATTCACAATTAAATCTGCCGGTGCAAAATCAGCGATATCTTGATCTGTCACCGACTGGGTACAGTTCAAAATGATCCCACGCAAATCTACCCCAGCATGATTAGCTAAAGCCACATTCGCTACAGCTTGCCCGATCGATCCCAATTTCACTGGTACTACTAACAAAATTGGTAACCGCCACTCATGAGCAATATCTGCCAAAGTTAACTCTGCTGTTACCGGAGAACCTAGGCCACCCAAGCCTTCTATTAACACCAAATCACAGCGCTGCTGTAAATTTTGTAAACTTTGCCAAGCCGTAGCTAAATCGATCAACCGACCCTCTCTTGCTGCCGCTAGGGGAGGAGCCAACGGTGCATCAAAATATAGCGGGTTTAGCTCACTTGGAGATTGATCTAAATCAAACAAATTGGCATATAGCTCTCTGTCGCCACTGCCACATTGGATTAATTTCATGATCCCCAGCTTTTTGCCCGGGAAATGAGTTTGATAATAAGCTGCCAGAGCGCAAGTCGTAAAAGTCTTGCCCACTTCTGTATCGGTGCTAGTAATCAGTAAAGATGGCATTAAGAGGGAGGTAATGTTTCCACAGGACTAGGGACTTTGCTAGGTTCAGCTTTTGGCGATTCGATCGCTTTATTGCTGGGTATTGAGTTAGATTCGTAGGGCTTTTCGATCGGTGGTGGTTGGATATCTTGATCAAAAGTACGAGACTGGCTGCTAGGAATAATAATTGGTACTGGGCGCGGAGTCGAACCAGATGGCGCAATATTGGGGATATCGTTAATCGGGTTATTTGGTAATGGATTAACGGCTCTATTGTTGTCTGCGGGGGGAATAAGGGTGGAGGAAGGAGCGCTGGAAGTTAAGGCCAAAGAACCACTCATTCGATAAGCAAAAACTTCACCCTTGGCGATCGGCGAGGGTTTAATAATTACCAAATGCCTACCAGTAGTCAATATTTTCCCACGCCAGCTTGGGGTACGAATTGCATCAGCATCTACTGGTAGACTAGCAGGATTTAGTACTGTCAAAAGTAAATCACGGTTATCGATCGACAAAGTTAGTTCTTGCCCTTGCGTACCATAAAAATCGTAAGTGACTTCTTGCTCGGTGTTAACCCGACCTCTTTGAATCACTGTCTGACCCGCAACTAGGTCGATCGACTTATTATTACTATCCCGATTGCGTGGACTGACCAAAGGTTGCTGAGGTGTAGGCTCATCGGCAACTGGTACTTCTGGCAACTTGTTCAAAGTGCTACTCAAAACCATACTAGTTGCAAAAGACAACGTGGCCACCCCCAAGAAGAGCGGAATCACCACTTGAGGCTTCTCCCAAGTGGATTTCACATCAAATTTGGTCAACGCTGTATAAACCCGATTGATCGTAGTGGGAGTGCGGGCTTCTGCATCGTACAGGCTGGTCGCTGCCGGAGTGCCGTGTATTTTAGAAATGGTGATAGGCTTAAACTGCTCGGGGCGATCGGTGGGGATGCTGATGGACTGTAATGCCTGAAACACCTCTACAGCCGATTGATATCGATCTAAAGGTTGATAGCTGAGCATTTTTCCTAAGACATTGGCCAAACCATCACTGATGGGGATCCAATTTCGCCAAGACCAATTGATCTTTTCGACTTCAAACAAATCTACCGCTGGGCGACCAGTCAATAAGACTACCGCTGTTACTGCCAAAGCGTATAAGTCACTATTGGGGTAGGCATAGCCGCTGCCCAGTTGTTCCACCGGCGCATAGCCCGGTTTCCCAACGTTGATGGTGCCAGACAGAGTTTGTTCACCTTGCAGTCGGTTGGCCAACTGTTTGACCACTCCAAAATCGATCAAAACTGGCAAAAAGTCATTTTCGCGTAAAATAATATTGTCCGGAGCAATATCTTGATGTACCACCCCTTGACTGTGGATGTAACCCAAAACTGGCAATACTTGCAGCAAAAATCGCCAGACTTCAGCCTCCGTAAAAGTTTGACCATGATTTGCTCGGTCGCTTAATAACTGTTCGTAGGTGCGACCAGGGACAAAATCTTGCACCAAAAACATCCGATCTCGTTCTTCAAAAGTCGCCCAAAAACGCGGAATCTGGGGATGCTGTAGCTGATAGAGCAAAGCGGCTTCTTGCTGAAAAAATTCGCGGGCTTTACTTAACCTCGATCGAGAGCCGGTAGACATAGAAAGCTCTTTGACAGCGCACTGTTCACCAAATCTACTTTGGTCACTAGCCAGGTAAGTGCGGCCAAAGGCACCCTCGCCGATCGACTTTAAAATTCGATAGCGTTGCTGCAAGATTGTATCAACGGCAATAGGTTGCATAGACTCGTAATAGCTCAGGCATCATTATAATGGCTTTTGACGTGCATCAAGTTTGTGCATTCGAGGGTCTTCTAGATCGCCCTTAAATTTAGACAATCTAGACCAGACAATTTAGACCTTCATCACTTCTCTCCATCACTATGACTATTTTTACCCTGCAATCAGTTAAAAAAGACTTTGGCGTTAAAGAAATTCTCAAAGATGCGAGTTTCAGCTTAGAGTCTGGCGAAAAAGTGGGCTTGATCGGGCTAAATGGCTCGGGTAAGTCTACGCTGCTCAAAGCCATTGCTGGTAAAGAACCAATCGATGGTGGCAACATCCAAATCGATTCTAGCGCTCGGATTATTTATTTGCCCCAACAGCCGATCGTCGATGAAGAAAAAACTTTGCTTGAACAAGTTTTTGCTGACAGTGGCTCGGCGGCTCAGTTAGTCAAAGATTATGAAGAAG
>JANOXZ010000680.1:0-2423 GCA_031418695.1 Synechococcales cyanobacterium VAR_35_metabat_10 | reverse complement strand
GAACTACCACCATCCGAGCCGTCAGTATTTGTGGTGGTGGTTGTACAACCACTATTGTTGTCTCCACGACAAACTGTGGTGGATTGGTTAGACATAACCTGAGCCTGAGCAGAGCTAGATAAAACCATGCCAGCAAGGCTGCCGGTGATTACTAAGCCAAATAAGAGGGTTCCGAGTTTTGATGCTTGCATTGTATTGAGTCGCTACTTGAAGTAGTTGTGTTGTGGAATTAATACAACAGTAGTTTTATCTAATTAGAACGTCAAGAGATTAATTAAAATACTACAATAAGCAAGATAGCGATCTCATACTTTAGGAATGTATTAATTCAACTAATGTAGAAGATTTCGCCCATCCCATAGCTGAAGAAAGTGAATGTATTATGTTGCCTAGAGCTAATTTGGTGAAAACTGGTTCTAGGTTAATCTACTAAAAACTCTATTTGTTATATGTGCCAACTATTAACGTCCAAATCTTTGCAGAATCTCGTAGACCAATGCTTGACCTGGGCTTACTCACTGCTTAATTTCTTGCTGTTCGGTATTTTCGCATTTTTACAACTTAGAGGTGATCACAATCATTACTGGCTCATATTCTTTGTTGGGGCAACTGCCTTCTATCCTCCTTTTCGAGTCAATTTTTACGTAAAAGCCGCAGTAGGGATGCTGCAAGTCGCATTAAGCTAATACCGACAATCCTTATTTCAGTAAAAAGAGAGGGGGCACGATCGTGCCCCCTCTCTTTTTACTGAGACCCCCGTTGCCGAGTAATGTGATCTCATTTATTGATTAATTACTATTAAAACCTAGGTGAGTTGTTTAGCTATAAGCCGGGTGATATCGTTTCAACAACATCAGCCCGAGGAAAATATGCTGCAAACCTCTAAAAGAATCACTTACACTTTGTTACCAAGTCTATTGATTGGCATCGCACTTATTATTTTCATGCTTAAGCCCTCAAGTAATGGGTTTTCAGTGGCTATTAAGATTGCGGCAGGAGCTTATACCCTAGGACAAGCCTTGGTATTGATTCGACAAAAAAATCTATCAGGTTCAAGTCGATAACTTGAACCTGATGAATTTCTTACATCAATGCCTGCCACATCTTGATCGTGCGCATCAAATTAGAAATGAAAATAATTCCTCCGAGTCCAACTGCCACACGCGGAAGATTGTAAATAACTACTGGTGGAAGAACAGGTGTTATATGCCCCCAGTTGAATTGTGAGTTTTTCTTTTTGAATGCCATGTTATTTCCTCGGTAAATTTTGATAGCACGATTCTATCGCTAAAATCAACAAATTTCTAAAATCATGAAAACTATTCTGAGCCAGTCATTCTTCGATCGAATCCACGGAAAACTACTTAAGATTTACAGCAGCCCTCTCTCCTACTTAGTCATAGCTGCTATGGCTTTTTATGTTGGCTACAATGTTTTTGCCATTGCCACTGTATTAGCTGCCTTTGTATGCTTGCCAGTAGTTAAAAAACATTTACCTGAGACACCATCAAGACTGCCTAAAATTGTTGTCGTGTTTCTTCCCTTCATTTCAGCATTTCTAGGTGCTTTGTCTTCACGACCTGCACAGGCACAGTTTTTCACGAAAACAAAAAACTTAATTACTTCCTTCGTTGCTTCTTCTGGTGGCGCTGGTTCTGGGGTTACTACATCTACACAATTTATCGAATCTGTAATACTTTTCTTCCAGACGATTTTAGCTCTGTATGTGATTGTAGGGATCATCATGACTTTCAACTCCATGAGAAATGGAGACGAGTGGAAGGATACGGCTAAGATGCCGATGTTCGTTTTACTCGCTGGTGTAGTTGGGGATCAGATAGTAGGAGTGATTTCAGGGAAGTAAAAAATGTCTGACCAAAAAAAACCAGGCTCAATCATTGTCCAACGACTGATCGGTGCAAAGCCCATGATTTTTGGGCTTTCCCCAGATCTGATATTTCCCTGGGCAGGAATCATTATCTTCGTACTCATCGGAACAAGACTGTTTTTCCAAAGTACCGAAGGTTGGGAATACACGATCGGGCTATCCCTGATCGGATGCCTAACCTGGACATCATTGGTGGGCAAGGAGCCACACAAGTTTCTGGGAAAAATGCTAGTCCCTCCAAGGCGCTTAACTTGTAGCTATCAAAGAAACCATCCCATGGATGGCGTTAAAACTCGAAAAAGGTCTAAAAGAAATGCGTAGTGCAACTTCACTAAAATCAGCAAAAATTGACAAGGGTTCTCCATTGATACCGATCGAGAGATTGATTGACTTGGAAGCCATTGTCAATTTTCAGCGTGAAGGTCGCACTGCTTCTGCCTATTTAAGCCGCAAGGGTGGCCATTACCAATTTACCTTTGGATGGTATGCCAAAGGTATAAATCCATCTCGAACCATTGAAAAATTTACGATGGTT
>JANOXZ010000679.1:0-6329 GCA_031418695.1 Synechococcales cyanobacterium VAR_35_metabat_10 | reverse complement strand
GGTGCCCCCATCAAAAATCTTCCTTTAGGAATAGCCACCATTTCTAGTATTATCCCGTTCCCCAAATCTTCAATAAATCTGTTGGCCTGACCTGGTTTTTTTTGCACCTGCCATTCATCAACCATCGTGTTGTACAGTTCTGAAATTTCTTGATTAAAAACTCCCAACCAACCCGGCTTTCTAACAGTTTTAACTGCCACTGATTGCCGAGTGATTTTTTTTAGCGTAGCTGTTTCAAAAGAAAAAGTGCCATGAACAATCAATTTTTGCTGTGGAGTATTGGTTATTGCTGGTATCGGAGAATAATTAGGTTGTAACAGAACAACATTGGACTTGATTCTGCTGTCTAACACAATCATTATATCGGAAGCCGATCGATATCTTCGGGTCAAAGCATTCACGATCGACCCATCCAAAACCTCACCCAGCAAATCATCCACCGGATTACCAACTAAATAATCTCGCCAAACCCAACGGTCTTCACCGATATCAAATAGATCAAAGGGCGGCACATTGGACAGTAAATGAATACAAGTCACACCCAAACTATAAACATCGCTAGCAAAAGTCGGTTTGCCTCTGGTTTGCTCTGGAGCCGCAAACTCTGGGCTACCAATCATCGTGCCAGTTTTCGCCAACATAGTTTGAGTGGCCTGCTTCGCCGCGCCAAAATCCACCAAGATCAAAGCCCCATCCGATCGCCGCCGAATAATATTGGCGGGCTTAATATCTCGATGAATCACTGGTTTAGGCTGATTGTGTAAGAAATCCAAGACTGGCAATAATGACTTCAATAGTTCATAAATTTTCTGTTGATCGAACGCACCCTCTGTAGCTAATTCCTTTTCCAGATCCTGGCCATTAATGTACTGCTGTACTAAATAAGGCTGACCATCCACATCAAAATAAGCCAACAGCTCTGGGATTTGGGGATGACTGCCGAGAGATTGCAGGTGTTTAGCCTCTTCATAGAACAGATTCAAAGCTATTTGCTGCGTTTTAGGATCGCTATTGCTATAGGCGAACTGCTTAATCACACAGAGCGGCTGTCCTGGTCGATCTTCATCCACTGCCTTAAAAGTTTTACCAAAACCCCCTTGCCCCAAAAGCTTCTGGGCGCGATATCGATCTTTTAATCGTAAAGAGGTTCCACAGGTAATGCAAAAATTAGTATCATTACTGTTGTTGGCTGGTGCAGAACAACTTGGGTTAATGCAGTAGCTCATAGGATAGTGAGGTGACGCTGGATATTGGTCAGCTAGATTTCAATAGTATATAGCTTGCCAATGAGATACTGGAGTCAAAGCTGATGCAAAGTTCAATGAAGTTGCAAAGATGGCACAAAAGATCCCATTGATATCTAGGGTCACGGTGGGATTCGGCTCCGCTCACCCACCGTGACTGTCCAATGAATTCTTTGTTACCAGTGTTGATCAGGAATCCAACAAACTTATTTACGGTGGGTGAGCGGAGCCGAACCCACCGCTAGGAGTTCTATGAATAATCAATGGCAATTCTCGATCGATCGTGGTGGCACCTTCACCGACATAGTGGCCACTAGTCCCGATGGAAAAATTCTCGTCCACAAACTCCTCTCCGAAAACCCAGAGCGTTACCCCGATGCCGCTTTGCAAGGAGTGCGCGAAATTTTGGGCTTAGCTACCGATGACCCGATTCCTCCCAGCCAAATTGCTTCGATCAAAATGGGCACCACTGTAGCGACTAATGCTTTGCTAGAACGGCGGGGAGAACCAACCTTATTGTTAATTACCAAAGGTTTTCGGGATGCTCTCAGAATTGGCTACCAAAACCGCCCCGATATTTTTGCCAGACAGATTATTTTGCCCGAAATGCTGTATCAGCAAGTAATTGAAGTTTCCGAAAGACTCAGCGCCCAAGGCGAAATATTGTTACCATTAGAGATTGATCGAGATTTAATAGCAGCCGCACAGTCCGCTTATAATGGAGGATTACGAGCTTGCGCGATCGTCTTGATGCACGGCTATCGTTACCCAGACCATGAATTACGGTTGGCTGAAATGGTGCGATCGATCGGCTTCACCCAAGTCTCCGTATCTCATCAAGTCAGTCCCCTAATGAAACTAATTAGTCGAGGTGATACTACCGTAGTTGATGCTTATCTCTCACCGATTTTGCGTCGTTATGTGGAACAAGTTAGCTCTGAGTTAGGCGTAGAAGTACCACTATTATTTATGCAGTCCAACGGTGGACTAACGGCGGCTGGTCAATTTCAGGGCAAAGATAGTATTCTCTCGGGGCCTGCGGGTGGCATTGTAGGGGCGGTGCAGACTAGTGCTAAGGCTGGGTTCGATAAAATAATTGGCTTCGATATGGGTGGCACTTCTACCGATGTTTCGCACTATGCGGGGGAATATGAGCGTACCTCGGAAACCCTGGTGGCTGGGGTGCGTTTAAAGACTCCAATGATGTCGATTCATACCATTGCAGCCGGTGGGGGATCGATCGTTAGTTTTGATGGTGCTCGTTATCGGGTTGGGCCAGAATCTGCGGGGGCGAATCCGGGGCCAGCCTGTTATCGACGGGGTGGTGATCTGACCGTGACAGATTGCAATGTCATGGTGGGTAAGGTACAGCCAGAGTTCTTTCCCCAAGTGTTTGGCATCAACGGTGATATGCCTTTAGATAGCTCGATCGTTCAGCAAAAATTCTCAGTACTAGCTACCAAAATCGCTGCTGTCACTGGTGTTCTACAAACTCCTGAAGCAGTGGCCAGTGGATTTTTGGCGATCGCCATCGATAAAATGGCGGCAGCAATCAAAAAAATCTCGACTCAGCGCGGCTACGATGTGAGTGACTACACTCTTTGCTCTTTTGGTGGAGCTGGTGGTCAACATGCTTGTTTAATTGCCGAGGTATTGGGGATGACCAAGATCTTTTTGCATCCTTTGGCCGGAGTGCTTTCAGCTTATGGTATTGGTTTGGCAGATTTGCGGACAATCAAAGAGCAATCATTGGAAATTCCGCTGACGACTGCTGCTATTGCTGAAATTAATCAGGTCGTGGCTAATTTGACAGATATTGGCCGATCGGATATTATCGCTCAAGGAGTTACCGAGACTCAAGAAATCACTAAAATCCATTTGCGCTATGAAGGTAGTGATTCGGGGCTGAGTGTAGACTTTACTGACATGGCCAAGATGAGAATGGAGTTCGATCGAGCTTATGCCGACCGGTATGGTTTTTGTAATGCCGATCGGGCTTTGATCGTGGAATTGGTGGCGGTAGAAGTCATTGGTCAACCCTTATCAGGGAGCCGGAGTACTGAACAACATTCCGACTCAGTTACTGGAGAGAGAACAAGATTAACTGGTATCAACCAATTACCATCCACAACTACGGTCAGAATTTATACTAAAAATCAGTGGCACGATGCACCAGTTTATCAACGAGCAGATCTACGACCTGATCATATTGTTGTTGGCCCTGCAATTATCGTAGAACCCACTGGCACCAATATTTTGGAGCCGGGATGGTCAGGGACATTAACGACTGAGGACTATTTGATTTTGAGCTATCAAGGAACCTCTAAATCACCGATCGCCAGAGACTACAGCAAATCAGATCCAGTACTACTAGAGATTTTTAATAATCTATTTCGATCGATCGCCGAAGAAATGGGCATCACGCTCCAAAACTCCAGTTCTTCTGTGAACATCAAAGAACGTTTGGATTTTTCTTGTGCGATCTTCGATCAACAGGGACAACTAGTTGCCAATGCGCCTCATATTCCCGTTCACCTTGGCTCCATGAGCGAAAGTGTCCGTTCTTTAATGCAATCTCATGGAGATACTCTGAAACCCGGTGATGTGTACATTTCCAACAATCCCTATAACGGGGGCACTCATCTGCCGGATATCACAGTAGTTACTCCCGTCTTTGGTACTGCGGAGAAGCCCCTATTCTACCTGGCATCACGCGGCCATCATGCCGATATTGGTGGCATTACGCCGGGATCAATGCCGCCTCATAGTACGAGTGTAGAAGAAGAAGGTATTTTGTTGGATAACAAAAAGTTAGTAGCTGCTGGCCAATTTTTGGAAGCAGATTTACGGCAATGGTTGCAGGAATCAGTTTATCCAGCCCGAAACCCCGATCGCAACATCGCCGACCTGCAAGCTCAAATTGCCGCTAATGAACGCGGAATCCAAGAACTGCTCCGCACTGTAGACCACTATGGTCTAGAGATGGTGCAATCTTATATGGGATATGTGCAAGATAACGCTGAAGCAGCAGTGCGTAAGGCGATCGGCACTTTGTCTAACGGTAGCTTCACTTACACTACCGATGAAAGCTGTCAAATTCAGGTAGCAATTCAAATTGATCGGCTTCATCAAACAGCCCAAGTGGATTTTACGGGCACCTCACCCCAACAACCCAATAATGCTAATGCACCCCTTGCAGTCTGTATGGCCGCAGTTCTTTATGTGTTCCGAACCTTAGTCGATGACGATATTCCCCTAAATGCTGGCTGCCTACGACCACTAGAAATTATTGTACCCGAGGGTTCCATGCTCAATCCACGCTATCCAGCCGCAGTAGTAGCTGGAAATGTGGAGACTTCCCAAGCTGTAACGAATGCACTCTATGGAGCTTTGGGGGTGATGGCAGCAGCCCAGGGAACGATGAATAATTTCACTTTTGGTAACGATAAATATCAATATTATGAAACTATTTGTGGTGGATCTGGAGCGGGCAAGGGATTTGCGGGAACTGATGCAGTGCAAACTCACATGACTAATTCCCGGCTCACTGATCCAGAGGTGTTGGAATGGCGCTTTCCGCTGGTGGTTGAGGAGTTTACGGTGCGATCGAACAGTGGTGGCACAGGTCAATATCCCGGAGGCAATGGCACTATTCGCCGTCTGCGTTTCCGAGAGCCAATGACGGCGGCAATTTTGTCTGGGCATCGAATTGTGCCGCCTTTTGGTTTACAGGGCGGCGGTGCTGGCGCTGTAGGCCATAACTATGTGGAACGCCAAGGTGTCAGGGAAGATTTGCCAGGTCGATCGGAGGTACAAATGCAAGCTGGGGATGTTTTTGCGATCGAGACTCCTGGCGGCGGAGGTTATGGCGAGTAACTTCGATCGATCCCCACTATAAAATCCGTAACTCGTCGCTCGTCATCATCAAACTCTACAAGCTATCCTAGAACAACTGGCCAAAGATCCAGAACCCAAAGTTAACCGCATTGCTCAACAGCGTCTCAATCCATGAACCCCAACGCCCTCAAAACTTACCTCGATCGACTAATTAAAAAAGACTTGTTACTCAGCACGATGATCTGGGGGCCTCCCGGCATTGGCAAATCGAGCATCGTCGCCCAATTGGCCAAAGCCAACCAACTAGAATTCATCGACGTGCGCCTCAGCCAACTCGCTCCCACCGACCTACGCGGACTCCCCGTCGCCCTGGAAGGCATCTCCAAATGGTATCCACCCGAATTCTTACCCCGATCTGGCAAAGGTATCCTATTTCTGGATGAAATCAACATGGCACCGCCCACCATGCAGGGCATGGCACAACAATTGATCCTCGATCGGCGAGTTGGCTCCTATGTTGTCCCCGATGGCTGGTTTATTTGGGCAGCAGGCAACCGCAAAGAAGACCGTGCTTCGGTGTTCGATATGCCCGCGCCTTTGGCTAACCGCTTTTTGCACCTACAAGTAGAACCAGATTTTGAGAGCTTCAAAGCCTATGCGTTGGAAACTAAAGTCCATGAACAAATCATCGCTTTTCTTTCCTTTCGATCGACCCTCTTACACAAAATTGATCCCCAACAGCCCGCTTGGTGTTCTCCTCGATCGTGGGTGATTGCCAGTGAACTACATAAGGCCGATCTAGATATTGCTCCTGCCGTGGGTGAAGCAGCGATGACCGAATTTATGGCCTACATTAAGCTCTATCAGGCTTTGCCCAACTTGGTCGCCATCTTAGAAGGACGTGGCGATAAAATTAATTTTCCCACCGAACCTTCGGCACGTTATGCTACCGCGATCGGCTTAACCATCAGAGCCGCAGATGCTCAGCAGGCTTACAGTGCTTTCACTTGGCTCAGTAAAGTCGCTACCCCCGAATGGGTGCAGTTATTTGCCGTGGATCTATTTCAGGTGATGCGTAGCAAAGGACAAATGGGCGTTTTGGCACAATTAGTCCAAAAAGATCCCAGCCTACAAAAATTCTTGAAGGATTTCCAACAATTGATTGCACTTTAACAGGACAAAAAATAAGTGGCATTGGGAAGGAATAATATGAATAAATAACTATGTGCTACCAACCCAGCAAATAAT
>JANOXZ010000678.1:0-8998 GCA_031418695.1 Synechococcales cyanobacterium VAR_35_metabat_10 | reverse complement strand
GGCAAGAGAATACTGCGTTTGCTATCTGCGAGGGCAGTTACAGCTTCTGGCGGAAGCACCATTAAATCGGGAACCCGTGAAGTCGCCCGATGTCCGGTCACTACCACCTCTGTACCGCGCCGCAACTGCTGAAAGGGTAAAAATTTAGAGAATTCAATCAACAGAAATATGGCAACAACGTTGTTGATTTCGCTTTCTGACGGCATTTCAAGTAATTCTCCCTTTTCTAATTCATATCGAGTATCCGTACCATCGTCGTACTCAAGATACTCGGCTAGGGTCATGGGTCGATGTCGAGTTATAGTCATGCTTACCTCAGATCGATCGTGGTCGATTTTAAATTATATAGCCGTTGTTGCCGTTGAGGTTAGGGCTGGAGTTCGCCATGAGGTAAAGGGTTCATCGTAGTATGGTGATTAGTTAGTTATTGGGCTGCCCAATATAATCCGCCGATCGCCAATACGGCCAATATCAACAATACTTTCAGGAAGCCATTGTCCTTGGTTTCGATTTCGCTAGGGTCGATCGGCTTTGGTGGCGGCATTTTGCGCAAGGGCACAGGCCGGGATTTACGAGGAGATCCAGAGCCACCCTTGGCGTTGGGGTTTTCTTCGATTTCTTGCAGGTCAGGAATTTTAATGATCCATTCATCCTTGCGATTTAGTTCTGGGGCTTGCAAGATGTAAAGAATTCGCTTACTTTCTTGGCGAGTTGCGATGTGAGGATGGCGGGTGAGTTGAGAGCAGAGTTCGATCGCCTTACTTAAATCACCACTGGCTTCGTAAGCCGTAACTAACCAGAGCTGCATCTCGCCACCCAGCTTAGATTTAGCCTCTATTTCGCCGATCGCTGCTGCTAGGTAATCTACCGCTTGGCGATAGTTACCATTTTCAAAAGCATTTTGGCCAGCTAGATAGTTAGCAAGATTTGGTTCAGGAGGAGTAGATTCAGGAGTGGTCATCGATCGAAGAGAAAATTAAAGTGCTATGACCGATGATGTTCGGAAGGAATAATCATGGTGCCAATTCCATTATCGGTGAAAATTTCTAATAGCAGGGAATGAGCAACTCGACCATCGATAATATGGGCGGCTTTGACTCCCTGAGCCAAGCTGCGAATGCAACAGTTCAGCTTCGGAATCATGCCGCCACTAACCACACCTTCATTGACTAATTGGCGAGATTGATTGATGTCTAGCTGCCGAATCAGACTGGTGGGATCTTTGAAGTCCCGCATTAGGCCGGGGGTGTCGGTTAATAAAATGAGCTTTTCGGCACCCAGGGCAGCAGCAATTTCGCCAGCAACAGTATCGGCATTGATATTGTAAGACTGGCCGCTGCTGTCGGCAGCAACGCTGGAAATTACGGGGATATAGCCACCGCCAACCAATAATTCTAAGACTTTGACATTTACACCACTAACTTCACCCACAAAGCCAATATCAGTACGGCCTTCGGGTCTGGCCATAACTAAGTTGGCATCTTTGCCGCACATCCCGATCGCCGATCCACCAGATTGATTAATGAGTGAGACGATTTCTTTGTTAACTTTGCCCACCAGCACCATCTCTACCACTTCCATCGTGGCGGCATCAGTGACTCTTAGACCATCTTTAAACTGGGGTTCAATGTTCAGCTTATCCAGCCAACTATTAATTTCGGGGCCGCCACCGTGGACAATAATTGGCCGAATGCCAATGCAGGCCATGAAAATAATGTCCCGAATTACCCGATCTTTTAGCTTGCTATCTTTCATGGCTGCGCCGCCATACTTCACTACTACCGTGCGACCGGCAAAGCGCTGCATGTAGGGCAAGGCTTCACTGAGTACCTGCACTCGATCGTGGACGCTGAGGGTGGAGCTAAGCAGTGTGTTTGCGGCAGTAGATTCGTTGGCCATGAAAGTTGTGGGAGGGTAAAGGGACGCTAATTAGTCGGGGGGCTTTGTAGATTTTAATATTGTTGGGATCATTTGTAGTATCTCTGCGGCTACATCTGCCGGTGGTCGCTCTCGATCGATCAAAATTCTCAAATCAGCCTCGCCATAGCGCGATCGACGACTCTCTAAAATCTCTTTCAATTTCGCTTGGGGATTAGGGTCTTGCAATAATGGCCTAGTTTTATCACCCACCAAACGCTGCCACAAGACATTTTCGGCCACATCTAGCCATACCACCATGCCCTGGCGCAAAGATCCCCAATTTTCTTGCTTAATCACAATGCCGCCACCAGTAGACACGACCAGTTTGGTATAGGCCGAGACTTCGGAAAGCACTTGAGATTCGATCGATCTAAATTCATCCTCTCCAACTGCCACAAAAATTTCGTTGATCGATTTTTGGGTGAGGCGTTCGATCGAGGTATCGGTATCTAAAAAGCCATAGCCGATCTGTTTGGCCAAAACTTGACCAATCGTAGATTTGCCACTGCCCATCATACCAATAAGATAAATATTCAGATTTTGCAGGCCAGCAATAGGTGATTGGTCGGTCATAAATTATTCTTCGTCATCAAAGTCAAATCCCCAATCCTGATTATCGGGCTTCAGGGTACTTTCGACCTGAGGACGGGCTGCTGGTTTTGGAGAGTCTTGCGGCGGAGTAATCACGCGATAGTTGGCATCACGGACTACGTTTGGCTCTGGTTCTGGCTTTTCTTTGGGGCGAGAGTAGTTATCAAATCGATCGCGGATCTTATCGATCGGGGAATCTGGTTTTTCTTCTTTGGCAAACTGCTGGGAAGGTTGATAATTGTATTCTGGTGGCTCTAACTGTTCTAGTTGCTCTTCAAGATCTTGATTTTCTAGCTTTTTGGCGATTTTTGCTTTCTTAGCAATGCTGCGCGTTCTGCTAGCCACATAACTCCAGAGGGCAACACGCAACGCGAGACCAGCAAATAAACCACTGCCCACGGCGGCCAAACCCAAAAATCCCAAAGGAATCGGCACGGTCTGCCAGCCCAGAAATACTAGACGTAATGCAGGTAAAGGGTTAGAGAATGCCGTAAAAACCAGGGCGATCGCCAAAAAGATGACCGCCATCAGTCGCACAAGAGAGATGATCATCAGAATCAAAGGGGCGAGGGAGCGCTTATAAATTATAAGTCGCTGGGAGTCTCTTTCCAGCGCTTCAACGGTACACAGTCGATGCCCACTTGGTCGAGAGTCCGAGCCACCACAAAATCTACTAAGTCTTCGATCGACTGGGGTTTGTGATACCAAGCCGGAATCGCTGGCACAATCCGCGCTCCTGTTTCCGCCAGGGTAGTGAGGTTCTTCAGGTGAATCAAGCTAAAGGGAGTCTCACGGGGCACGATGACTAACTTGCGACCTTCTTTAAGCTGGACATCAGCAGCGCGTTCCAGTAAATCACCGCTGAGGCCATTGGCGATTTTGCCCACGGTGCTCATGCTGCAAGGAATAATCACCATCCCAGCGGTGCGAAAGGAGCCGCTGGCGATGTTGGCTCCTACGTCGCCCGATCGATGACAACGCAGCTTACCCCCTTCCGGCACACCGGCCTGTTCGCGCCAAAATTCGGCTTGAAGATCGGGTTCGATCGGCATTTTGATGTCGTCTTCTTCTTGCCAGACCAGGTGGGCAGATTTGGAGGCTACTAGTTCTACGTGATAGTCGGCTTTGAGGAGATGATGGATCGATCGAACGGCATAAATTAGCCCGGAGGCTCCGGTTACGCCCAAAATTAGCGGCAGAGTCATGATGTGAAGAAATGTATCTTCCCCACCATAGCGCTTGTGTGGGCTTTTTGCTGCGCGGGGTAAATGGGTGTTAAGAAAAGAATTTTAAGTTTTTTGTTGCATCGATCGGGCTAAGCATGTTATAAATGTCATCCGTGCGAAAAGCACATTTGCAGAAAACAGGGGTCGTTAACTCAACGGTAGAGTACTCGGCTTTTAACTGATTAGTTCTGGGTTCGAATCCCAGACGACCCATTTTTCCAGAGCCTCAAGGATTTGTCCTTGGGGTTTGTTGCTTTATAGAAATGTGATATGTCTACTGGCGCTTAGGTTCACACTCCTTCATCAAACCATTGCCAAGTGAAACAATATAGTATATAGTTACTCATAAGTGTTGTCTGAATCTTATTTTGTGTTTCCAAGCACTTCATGGAGGTAATTTTGGTAAAAACAGCAGAAATCTTTACCGGAATTGATGTATTGTTTTTATGTAAGTTCCCTGAATATGTTCTAAAGCAGCAGGGTAATAAAATGCTCCTCAGATTACACAGAATACAAATGATTGTTTCTCAGTTACTTGAAAGTTCTCGTAAGAGAGTTCCTTGGCCTACAATGAGGGCTATCTTTAAAATGTGTGAATTGCCTTACGGACGCGGTTGGGAAGACACAATCAAAAAGCTGAGCGAAGAAAGCATCAAAAATAGTAATCTTGCAAGCAATTTTAATATGCTAACAAAATATTACTCTGACCATTTGCTAACTGGTGAAAAAGCTCTGAAATTATTTACAATCGACAGAGAGCAAATTGATAAAGTAATAGAGAAAATCAAAGATTATGAAGTCCCAGTAGATGTTTTTCATGAAACATATCCTTTTCCTTTGCCTGATGAAAAACTGGCAGAAATAGATTCATTGCCTAAACTTGTTGAAGTGGACAATTCTGAAAGCCAACTCTCAATTATTTTTTGTACGAAAAGATTTTTTACTGAGCGGACTGAAATTAATACTGAAGATCTTAGTAATGAAGCTAAAGTTTCTTTGGGAATCTATGATGAATTAGTAGGAATAAGACGCTATGATCACCAATTTTTCGATGCTGTCGTACTTTGGAAAGATAAAAATCTTGTAGAAATTAGAATTGATGTATCACAAGGAGGAATGCCATCTCAGGAAAGAATTAAGGCTTTTTCCGAAATAATAGATAAATTCAATTTTTTAGTAAAAAATGAGACAGGCATTAACGAGATATTAAAAAATAATATCAATTTCTTCCCACTAATCGACCGCCTTTATGAATCCAATGAAGGGAAAGTGGGTGAATTAGCTTTTACAACTGATGAAGGATCAATTAAATCTGAAAAGATGCGTAGAGGAAAAGTAGATCTTAGGAATGAACTATATCACAAAGCTGGGAGACAGGCAGTAGACCATATTACTGCGTATAGGCTAGCCATCTTGTGGGGATTTCAATTATCAGATGATGTGGAGACACAACCAGAGCTTTTATTACCTGGTCAGTCACATATATTAAGTCGTTCAATTCAAAATCTTGATGAAGTTATTATCACAAAATGCAGTGGCCTTCAAGATTACAATTTTGTATTTGAAAAAATAATTAAGTATCTATACACATAGATTATTATTATGAGTAGGCAGAAAATTATAGACCAGATTCATGAAGATTGGGGTACTAAGCCACAATCAAAAATTTGTGTCGCCATACTTGAATATCTACTACGAATTAATAACAATGGTTCTTTTCATATTACTTATGGGAGTTTAAAAAAAGCCGTAGGGATAGTTCTTGATGACAAAGATTTATTGATGGCAGTTCAATATTTATGTGGTGATAAAATACATTTACTAGAAGCAAAGTTTGAACTAATCGACAACGAAATTAATATTGATATTTCTAATTCTGCGTTAAAAGAAGCTCGTGAGACAGGAGAGCTTGTTAATCCTGAAAATGGTGAATTAGTTAGTGATTTTGAAGATAAAGTTGTTATGTATTTTCAGCCAAGTTCTTTAGTTGCAAGTATTGCTGGTTGAAGCGATGAATGAAGATGTAAAACTCAGCCTTCGCAAATTAAAGGAGTTTGAAGGTGATATACCGGGGCTTGCTGGATTTCCATCAAGAGCCTTAGCTGATACATATGATGAATTCATTGAAATACTTTACACAGATATTGATGAAATAATTTGTCGATTACAAGAAAATCCCGAGCTGCATGAAAAAGATACAGAAGACAGATTAACAATAGAGATAAAAAACAACTTATGTTCCATGGGATATAATGCATCTCATGACTCAAAAATTGGAGGGCATGCTGATCTAGCCTTTAGAAAAGGAAAATTCTTATGGGTTGGAGAAGCAAAGATTCACAGTAGCTATGACTATTTATGGGAAGGATTTCAGCAACTTAGCACTAGATATTCAACAGGCGGCTCTAATCAAAAAGATGGTGGTTTATTAATATATATCAGAGTAAAAGATGCAACACTGGTAACTCAAAAATGGAAAGAGCATCTTGCAACAAAAAATCTACCTAATTATTCTACAAGACCATGTAATTTAGAAGAAAGCTGTTTCTTTTCTGTTCATAAACATGAAAGATCAGGTTGCAATTTTACTATCAGGCATATGCCTGTTATGCTTTATTTTAACCCTCAAGATAAGAGTGGGAGAAAAAGTAGGGAATCGGATGAATAATTATATCAAGATAAAAATTTCTCCTAACTGGCGGCCAGCAGTTCATTCAGCTTGTTTTTCAAGTTCGGCGACACCATCAATGGATTATAAATTTCTCCAGCATAAGGTTGCCAAACAGCATTCAGGCTAAAAGATCGAAAAACTGGCAACAAATCTAACCCTTGTTCGATCGATCTCGACACAACTAACCCTGGAATCAACAAACCCGAACTCGAAGATTCTTCAATTAGCTCACTATAAGTTCTAAACTCATCAACCTCCACCCCCACCAACGCATAACGAAACGCCGGTGCAAACCGCAAAGCCTGATACAGCAAAATCCCCAACTCCGTCATCAAATAGGCACTTTCCGCACCATCTATACCAACTTCACTCAAATTACTCGGCACCACCCGACACCACCAATTCTCTTCCAAATCTTGAAAAGTATCTGGGCGACACACACATTCACGACCATTTGACAGCACCCAAGACACCCCATCAAAATGCTGAGCAAACTTATGTGCATCGCTTTCATCAACACCACATTCTGCCGACAAACCAAATATCCATGCCATTTTCAATAGACCCCATTAACTAATCAACTCTTTCCCAGTCTTGCTGAGTATTGGCTAACGCCGCCTCATATCTTGCTAAGGTCATTGTAGCTCGTGGCAAGATGCTAACGTGCATTGCACTATCTTGAACAGCTTGCAAATCTCCAGTAATTTTTGCATCATCAATTTGCCACAAAGCATCTTTGCCATTGCCACCAAACTCTGAAGGCTTACGAAATGATGGCAGACCTTCGATCGACAGAGATACAGACATTCCTTTATTATCTTTGATCGCAACAGTCACCAACTCGCCTTGATTTTGGCGCTTCAACTCTGGCAACAAATATCCTTGTTTATCTAAGTGGCCGATCGGCATTTGCTCAACATTGATATCAATAGCAGGTCTAATACCTAGCAACCTGGCGCTTCGACCTATTTTGGGTTTACCGTTTTGCTCCGCCATGCCCCGATAGTAGAGTTTAGCCATTTTCTAGAATCATCTGAATACCTCACCCCTACAATCATAACAAGCAATTAACCGCTCAATCCAAATTATTATATTTAATCTTCAGTCACTTGCTCAAAAGCCCGATCTCCAAAAGAGAAAGCGACTCGTACTGAGCCAAGCCAAAGTAAGCGATCGACCAACCCCCAGCGGCAACCCGAGTATCTTGGCCGAGGTTCAATCAAAACAGCAAGATCTGACGTAAAGTTTGGTAAAGTATTCACAGGACAAAGAGATTAAGTGAAATTACTCACGTTACATATATAAAAAATTTTAGGAGGACTCTCTAATGGCACTCGTCCCAATGCGGCTTTTACTGGATCATGCAGCAGAGCATGGTTACGGAATTCCTGCTTATAACGTGAACAACATGGAGCAAATCCAGGCGATCATGCAGGCAGCGAACGAAACTAATAGCCCCGTTATCTTGCAAGCTTCTCGCGGTGCGCGTACCTATGCAGGCGAAGCATTCTTGCGTCACCTAATTTTGGCAGCGGTAGAAACCTACCCACATATTCCAATTTGTATGCACCAAGACCACGGTAACAGCGCTGCAACTTGCTACTCTGCAATGAAACAGGGCTTCACCAGCGTCATGATGGATGGCTCCTTGCAAGCAGATGCCAAAACTCCAGCTAGCTTCGAGTACAACGTAAACGTTACTCGCCAAGTAGTAGAAGTTGCTCACGCGATCGGCGTAAGCGTAGAAGGCGAACTAGGTTGCTTAGGTTCATTAGAAACCGGCATGGGCGAAGCTGAAGACGGTCACGGTTTTGATGGCGTATTGTCTCACGACCAATTGTTGACTGACCCAGAAGAAGCTGTGCAGTTCGTAGAAACTACTGGTGTAGACGCTTTAGCTGTAGCCATCGGCACTAGCCACGGTGCTTACAAGTTTACTCGCAAGCCTACTGGCGAAGTATTGGCCATTAGCCGCATCGAAGAAATTCACAACCGCCTACCTAACACTCACTTGGTAATGCACGGTTCTTCTTCAGTTCCTGAAGATTTAATCGCCATCATCAACAAGTTCGGCGGCAAAATCCCTGAAACTTACGGTGTACCTTTAGAAGAAATCCAAAAAGGCATCAAGTGCGGTGTACGCAAAGTTAACATCGACACCGACAACCGTTTGGCAATCACTGCGGCAGTGCGTGAAGCTTTGGCTGCTAAGCCCGAAGAATTCGACCCTCGCCACTTCCTGAAGCCATCGATTAAGTACATGCAGAAAGTATGTACCGAGCGCTACGAAGCTTTCTGGGCAGCCGGTAAAGCCAGCAGCATCAAGGTAGTTTCCTTGGATGACTTTGCTGTTAAGTACGCTAAAGGCGAAATCAAAGGCCCTAAAGTTACTGTTTCTGTCTAATTTTTAGGCTTGATTTTAAAACCCCTGGCTCGACTAGGGGTTTTTTTTAGCTTGGATTGTATTAAAATTTCTTTATATTCAAAAATTCTTCATCTTAAAATATTATGTCCTTCTTTCGCCCGCTTATTTCTCTGCTGTTGGTCTGCATTGCAGTATTGGTGGTTAGCTGTAGTGATAGTGCTGTGA
>JANOXZ010000677.1:0-1670 GCA_031418695.1 Synechococcales cyanobacterium VAR_35_metabat_10 | reverse complement strand
GAACCACCGCCATTTTTGGTGATTTTGTTTACTGGGCAACCCATGTTGATATCCACAGTATCAGCGCCTTCCGCCACAGCTCTTTGGGCGGCTTCGGCTAAGAAATCTGGGCGACAGTCAAATAACTGAATGCTAATGGGTCTTTCGCTGGCTTCGATTTCCATAATTCGGGGCAGCTCTTTAACGTAATGTAAACCGGTGGCGTTGACCATTTCGGTATACAGCATGGAAGTAGGAGCATAGCGCCGCACAATTCGCCGAAATACTAGATCAGTTACACCGGAAAGCGGCGATTGAAATACCCGACTCTTAAGTTCTAAAGAGCCGATTTTTAGGGGGGTGGAAAGTCGATCGAGCAATGCGGGACTAATAGTAACCATGGATCTGTACAGGTGGCCTGAGACCTCAGGATAGCAGAATTCCTCTGCTGACTGTGTACTGGAATGAATACTGAACTATGTGAGTACTGATTGCCAAAACTCTTCTGCAACCTGTGGCAGAATAAACTCACTGATGTTCAATTTTATATTTCATGACTGAACCCAAATTAACTTCCGGAGTTTCTTGGCAGCCAAATGCCGATCTGATTTCTCATGCTGGCTCACCTGTAGCTATAGATGCCGATTTTTTTATTGCACCACCCCCACAAATTGGTGAACTGATATCGGTGGGTACTACGTTGCCTACTTCTACTCACCCGCTACCGGCAAATACTCGCTGGGCAGTCATTGTGGGCAGCGGTGTGTTGTTAGCTATTTTGTTTCAAGTTTTTTTTCAGATTGCTGGACTGACGCTATTGGTAGGAATGATTTCTGGTGCGACGGCTTGGTATCTCACCAGATTTAATCATACCTGTTCTTTTGTGGGCACAAAAGGCTTGGCTAAATACGATATCTCTGGTTCTCGATCGGCTTTACCTAAAGAAAATTTGTTGCTGTTTGCGGATACGCAGCATCTTTACACCCAGACCACTCACAACTACACTAATGGAGTTTACACTAGAACAAATTATAGCTACAGATGGATCAAGAATTCTGGTGGTCTATACGAAGTTAGTGGTACTTATCGTAGTGAAAATAATGCCCCCAAACAGCAAGATATCTGGCATTTTGCCGATGTGGGTGAATCGGCCTGGACAAGACATTTGTTGGAGACGATCGATGATCAATTAGCCAGAGATGGCTACATTGAGTTTCCGCTAACCGGAAATTTACAGGCGGTCAGGGTGGGCAATGGCTTTTTGGAGTTTGTCAACCGTAAAAATGAGGTGCAGCGAGTGATGCGCTCAGAGATGCAGGATATTACTTTGGGTTCTGGGACTTTTCAGTTTAAGCATCAAGATTCCAACTGGTGGTCGGGCAAGGGTAAGTTTTCCTTTGAATATGGCAATATTCCCAATGCCCGCATTTTCATGATCTGTCTCAAGGAATTGGCAGACATTTACTGGACTTAGTGAGGATTAGTGGAGGTCTGCAAAACCTCCCCCCCCAGTTAGCAAGATTGTCTTCGAGATGATCGAGGATTAGGTGCTGCCCGTTCGCTCATTTTGAAAAAGGGTGAAGTAATTAAGTCTTACGGGGCTTGAGATGTAGGTGATAAATAGATTCTGGCAATTTCAGCATAGAAAGTATCTGTCGGTGGAGGGTGGAAAGATTCGTGACAGAGATAGA
>JANOXZ010000676.1:0-8957 GCA_031418695.1 Synechococcales cyanobacterium VAR_35_metabat_10 | reverse complement strand
CCGCGAACTTCGTCTTCGCGCGTAGATCTTCAGCCTTGACTGCCTTAGCGCTGCTTACGTATGCAAGCAAAGGGCTGTCATCCCGAGTGTGCTCATCGATATCGGAGTCACTCAAGCCCGCCCGCAAAATGGGGACGATCGCCATGGGGGTTTGGGGATTGATAAAGGTGGCTTTGGCTGGGGCAACTGGGGTATTTACTTCAATTTCTACTGTGGGTAGCCAATCTCGAATTGCTTCATAGGTTAACCATTTGCCTAGTTCGGCCATGGTTTGGCGAAAGACTTTGGGTGGAGCAGCGGCATCACGGGCAATGCCCAGCCAGTGCTGAATTAAGGGATGAGGTGGAACGAAGATCCGAAGCTGTTTGGCCATGATCGATGACTGATAACAGCCCCTAATTTATCATGAGCCACCGGTTTTTGAGCATCGACAGTTTTCGTCAATCAGGATTACATAACTCAAACGAGACTCAGTCCAAGATTTACTAGCAGCAATCTCTAAACCATATCTTCAGCTCATTACAGATGCAGTAAGATAGGTCTCGCTTACTCTCTAAAATCTTAAAATGCCGATCGAAACCTGGTTTCCCCTTGCCATTTACTACGAAGACCTCGCCAATGCTCCAGATCACCGGGAAGCCCTACTGGCAACAGTCCTAGAACTAGAAAAAACCGGCGAAGAGCGGCGAGCTTACCCCGAGATGGCTTGGACAGGTGACTTACATGGAGTCCAACAAATCCATCAAGATCCGCGCTTTGATTGGATTGTCAGCGAAGTGCAAATGCACACCAATATTTACTTACAAGAATTAGGGATCGATCGAAGTCAAGTAGATTTATACATTCAGCGGGGGTGGCCGATCGTCTCTCGTCCCCGTCAATCGGTTGGTGCCCATAGCCACAACACTGCCCACATTAGCGCCGTTTACTACATCGCTATCCCCGAATCAGAAACCATCGATCCAGGTAGCCTGGTATTTATCGACACCGCCAGAGTTAACGAGGTCTGTCCCGGACTGGGCAGCGAGAACACTGCGATCATTGATGAAGACAACTACTTTAATCAACTACAAGTATCTTATCCACCAGCCGAAGGAAGATTAATGTTGTTCCCAGCAATGCAGCGACATGAAGTAACTACGAACGAGACTAACGAAATACGAGTATCCCTATCTTTCGATATTGTGATCACCGCAGCAGCCGGAGCGCCCGCTGGTGCTTATGAATTCTTAACACCTCCACCTCAGCAATGGCAGAAGTTTAGTTAGTGACTTACTCACAAGGGGGCTTTCACATCACTGAAAACAGCCATCTCATAGACAGCCAAAGTCTGAGTGGCCAAATCTGGCCAATAAAAACGCTGACTGAGTTCTGAATAAGCGTTATCAGTGAGCCATTTAGAATAGCTGGGATTGCGCAACACCTCCAAAATCCCCCAAGCCAAAGAATCTGGGTTATTCTTCCAAGTCACAATCCCAGTTTGCGAATGACGCACCACCTCTGGCAAACCACCAGCATCGGAAACCACCACCGGCACATGAGACGCAAAGCTTTCTAACGCCACAATGCCAAAAGGCTCATACAAACTAGGAAACACCGCGCAGTCGGCCACCGTTTGAAACTTATCCAAATCTTGGTCAGACATAAAACCAGTGAAATAGCATTTCTCACCAATCCCCAGCTCCGTGGCCTTGCGTTTCAGCGACTCAATATTGCCATCACCTTTGCCAATAAACACCAACTTCACCGCTCCCTCCATCTCCCACAGGACGATCGAAGCCGCATCCAACAGTAAAAATATTCCTTTTTCCGGGGTCATCCGCCCCACATAATAAATAATTTTTTCGTGATCGGCAGCATAAGTGCGGCGAAGCTGCCAAAAATCGAAGTTTTGAGGGCGCTGCTTTTTTTCGGGGTTAATACCATTGTAAATAATGTGGCTACAATTTCTTCCCAATACCTCCCGTACCTCTCGCTGCATATAGTTACTGCACACAATTACTTCTGATGATTGATCGGTCAACCGGCGCTCTTGATTAAAAATTTCGATACTATCATCACCACGAATCCCATTATGGCGACCAAACTCCGTGGCATGAATAGTAGAGACTAGTGGTAAACCGGTTTTGGTTTGCAAAGCGATCGCCGCTGCCGCCACCAGCCAATCATGGGCATGGATCAGGTCAAAAGAAGTTTTAGCCAACAACTGATGACAATATTCCAACAAATTGCAATTGAGATCGCGTACCCAAGGCAAAAAGGGATCGGGCACTCCCGGATCATCCACTCGATGCACATGAATACCGCCGACTACTTTATGTTGTGGCTCCGTCCCAAAAGCCACCGTCACCACATGAACCTCATGTCCCATGCGCACAATCTCGGGATACAGCTCTGCACAATGTCGTGCAATGCCACCCACCAATCGCGGGGGAAATTCCCAAGTTAGTACTAGAATTTTCATGGAACTTTAGTCTGAATTTTAGTCAATAAAGAGCGCAGCAGTGGTCTGAGAAGAGATGTATTCAGTAAAATTCCTCAGCATCGATAAGTAATCAGGATAGATTTGGCTAATCTGATTATGAATACCGTTCAACATAAAGCAAGATAACAGTTGCAAATGTGATTTTTTCCCTTAGTATTCAAATAGGGTTGGCACGACCCTAGCTGACCTTGCTTGAAGCAGTGCCTACTGCGCACAGCGGATTGCTTGATCTAGCAGTGCCACCACCATACTTCATTATCAATGCATTACTGCATTTTGAAATGGTGGAATTTTGGAGAATAAATTTTCGCAATTTTTAAGAGAGGGATTGAAACATGGCAACCTATAAGGTCACATTAATCAGTGAAGCTGAAGGGCTGAATCAAACTATTGAAGTGGCTGATGACACCTATATTTTAGACGCTGCCGAAGAGCAAGGTCTTGACCTACCTTACTCCTGTCGTGCTGGAGCTTGCTCCACCTGCGCAGGCAAAATCACCAGCGGTGATATTGACCAATCTGATCAGTCTTTCTTAGACGACGATCAAATTGAAGCTGGTTTCGTATTGACCTGTGTGGCTTATCCTAAGTCTGACTGTACAATCGAAACGCACCAAGAAGAACAGTTGTATTAATTTCCAACGCCGAATGGTAAAGTTGTGTGGAGTCTAGATACTGATTCCACACAACTTTTTGTATACTTGTGTTTCGTTGGGTTTACTACCAGCCCCGCCCACTCACCGTCTGCGCCACCAATGTCTGACCAAAACCCCACATCGATCCGCCACCGCCAACAGCTCTTAATTCGCCAGCTCGCCGATGCGATCGAACAGGTCTGGGGTAAATTTTTAGATCTATCGCCATATCATTTACCGGCAGATTTGGGCTATGTGGAAGGCAAACTAGAGGGCGAGAAATTAATTATTGAAAATCGCTGTTACCAAACCCCCCAGTTTCGCAAGCTGCATCTAGAACTAGCCCAGGTAGGCAGCAACTTAGATATTTTGCACTGCGTGATGTTTCCTCGGCCAGAATACGCCCTGCCAATGTTTGGAGCCGATATTGTAGGTGGAAAGAATGGCATTAGTGCCGCGATCGCCGATCTCTCACCACTCAACGAACAGCGGGTGCTCCCCGACACTTACAGTCAGGCGTTAGCAGCATTGCCCCAGCGAGAATTTAGTCAACCGCGCGATTTACCAGACTGGGCAGATATTTTTTCAGATTTTTGCTTTTTTGTCCGTCCCGGCAATCCTCAAGAAGAAGCCTGGTTTTTGGAAAGAGTTACTGGATTTTTGACAGTGCATTGCCAGTTAGCGGTACAGGCTCAGCCAGTAACTGCCCAAGAGAAAGCCGAGATTGTGGCAGCGCAAGATTATTACTGTGACAAACAACAGCAGAACGATAAGACCCGCCGGGTGTTAGAGAAGGCTTTTGGCAATGAGTGGGCAGAACGGTATATGACCACAGTGTTGTTTGATTCGCCAGAAGCAAATATCGAGCCAGCAACCCTAATTTAATTTGGAGGTTTATTGGTCATCCAACGCCACCACTGAGCCGCCGACTGCAATCCATTTAATTTCTTGAGTTCAGGGGCACCTCGATCGGTCAGATCACACACCGCCGCCAAAGCCGCATATTGCAGCCCCAAAAAACTATCCACCGGAGCATAGCCATTTCCCGCAGTGGTTATCCCAGAGCCATAGACTCTGCCACTGCTGCCATTGTTTAGTTGCTCGATCGCAAAGTCTCCACCCACAGTAAACTGACCACGCAGATTCAGCGCCACCTGATATTGCTGCACCAGATCCGCCAATAGCTGACTATCCATTACCGAACCTGCCAAACCAGTAGCATCAATAATATAATCGGCAGCAACTGGATTAGACTCACCCTGAAGTCTCACAGCCAATCCTGGCGGCTGTGGAGTCACTACTTGCACCTGACCAATAATCTGCTGATACCAGCCCTTGCTGATGCCCCCAACCAGCATCTTTTGCCAATCTCGGCGTTGGGGAATAGTAGCTCCTTCCCAGCCCAAATAAAACTGCTGCTGTTGCTCGGTTGTGGCCGTTGATAGACGCATCTTGTATTCTCCGCCCCAACAAGCTTTTGGCCACTCAAAAGCTTGGATTTGGTAATTCAAATTCACCGATCGCTGAGCCACCCCCATACTCCGATCTGTCTCGGTAATTTGTGACCAGAGATGAACCACCTTAATTTGCTGCTGCGGATGATTGCGGCGGACTCGATAAATGCGTTGTAATACCCGACAGGCGATTGTGCCAGATCCTCGGAGCAGAACCGTGCCACCTCTATCACCCAACTGTTCATAAATGTGATCATGGGGTTCGTAGGCGTTAACTACTCGCTGAAAATCTTTGGTGCGCTGGCGATAGTCTTGCAGATCGGGCAAGAACTCTACAGCAGGATAACCAGTAGCTAAATGCAGGTAACGAGTCACCATAATGGCATAGCTGTCGCCCTGGCTATATAGCAAAGCATAACGAC
Source organism: Synechococcales cyanobacterium VAR_35_metabat_10 (assembly GCA_031418695.1). Lineage (GTDB taxonomy): Bacteria > Cyanobacteriota > Cyanobacteriia > Cyanobacteriales > Chamaesiphonaceae > JAAFHZ01. The sequence continues at coordinate 3,961 of JANOXZ010000676.1, read as the reverse complement.
CATCGGTAGTCTGGCGAATAGTCTGCACCATGGCATAGCGCAGCATTTTTTGCCAACCAATCCGGGCAGCCTCTCGATCGACCGCCTGCAACACCTGTTCATCCACCGGACCATAGGAATTTTCTAATAGCGGCTCAGCCAAGAGCTGCCACAGAATTTGCAGTCCCGGCATAAACTGTCCCCGCCCCAGCTTGCGCAGCGCTTCTCGCACACCATAGCCCGGGAAACCCCAAATATTATCGGGACAAGCATCCGACTGGGAACGCAAGCGCTCTCGATCGCCTTTGGCGCAAGCGGAGCTATCGGAGACATGGGCATTTAAGCAAAGCTGACGATAACGGCCATGAACTGATTTTTCGGGGCTAAGGACAGCGATATTGGTGGCTTTTACCCCAGCAATCCGCAACAAATCTACCCAGGCAAAGCTGCCAAAGCCACCTCCTACTGTGCCGTATTCCACGGTTTCTACCTTCAGACCAGTAGCATGGATATCATCAATGCTGACCTGCTGTTGCTGAAAAATTTGGGGCAAAAAAGCATTTTGCTGATTGTCATTGCCCGGTCTGGTGATATACGGATCAGGAACATTCGTGACTGGGTTAAAGAGAATTTTGGAGCTATTGGAAGCTTCGCCAACTGCCAGGATGGTCACAACATAGCTGCCAATACCCAGCCGATCGCCCGCCTTTAAATATCCTCGGAGCTGCTTAACACCATTGATTTCGATCCCATTGCTGCTCTGTTGATCGGTAACTAACAGCAGGCCATTTTCTTCATCGAACAACACATGAAAACGCGAAATCTGCCCATCATTGAACTGAATCCGCGACACTCGCCGATCGGCAATTTGACTTGGTAACTGCGAAAACTCACGTCCAATCGCGATCGGCGTGTTAAGTACCGGGCTACGACGCTCTCCGGTAGCTGGATCTTCCCAGGTAAGGCTAATTTGCATGAGTTCTTAAACACCACCATCACACCACCACAATCGGTAAGTATACCTTAATGGTCTTGGGCATTAGCAGTCTGCACTTTACCGCGAAAATTCTGGAGACTTGCGACCGGCACGGGGAATGGTGGATAGACCTTCCACATCAGTAACTGGCTGAAACAGCATTTTGGAACTGTTAGTGGCTATCCCCACATTGGTAATGGTCATCACGTAACCAGCCACGGTAAGCTGATCACCAGGATTCAAATAGCCTCGCAACTGCTTATTGCCGTTGATCTCAATTCCATTGCTGCTATTGTGATCGATCGCTGCCAGTAGACCATTCTCTTCATCTAGAAAAACATGGATCCGCGAAACTTCGCCGTCATCCAACCGAATCCGTGATACCCGCTTGCCACCAATTCGGCGGGGAAGCTGTGAAAAATCACGCCCAATGGCGATCGGGGTATTCAGTACCGGAGTGCGAATATCGCCGGTAACAGGATCTTGCCAGGTCAGACTAATTTCCATGGTTTTAAAGAACTAAATTATTGCCTAGTGTATGTATTGATTAACTGCAACTGCGACTTATTTTACAGGATATCTTTTCTTTTTTGTAGCCATGCAGTGATGGATAAATAGACGCTAGTATGCGCCAAAAGTACCAACCAATTGAGCGCCAAGTTGCCAAAGGTTTGCTCATAGGTAATTCCAGTCGGAAAAGGCATGTCTTCTAGCACTTTCGTCTGCATGGCTTCTGGTAACAGTTTGTTAATATTAATTACCGTGCCATAGGCTCCGATCGACCAACGGCTCAGCATTAGCCAAGAGATCCAGGTGCCCAGGTTTTGCAGCTTAAACATTACTCCCGAAAAAATAATTTGAGGCAACAAAATCAACGGGAAGGTGCTGTTGGCCTGACTACTATTTCCTACTGCCGCCGATACCAATAGCCCTAAAGAAAAACTGGTAGTCAGCGTCAGAAAAGTGGTGATTGTCATGCCCACCACCCAATTGATTAAATCAGTGGAATTTAGCTTAAAGCTCAGACCCACCGTAGCCACAATTAAAACAGTTTGGATCAGGGCTAAGCCTACTAAAATCCCCACTTTGGAAGCAATATAAGAAACAATCCGCAGGTTCACCAACCGCTCCCGCAAATAGATCGCCGATTCTTTGACCACTTCTTGCAGGGAGCTAGATAGACCCACCCACAAAGCGGCACAAGTAAATACCAGCAAAACTTGCAAGGCTAGTCCGGGCAAAGCCACATCGGCCTTGCTACCCAACACAAAGGGGTCTTTGTCTCGCAGGGCTAAATTGATCATCCCAATACCCACCGGAGCTGTGACCAAGGCCAAGATCAAACTCACTCGATCGCGTAGCACCAAATCAAAGTAGCGGCGAGACAAAATCAACCATTGACTCAGCATGTTCGCGCGTTTGGCCGTAGGTGGAGTCTGGTGATTGGCAGTAAAGGCCGGACTGACGCTATTAGCAATGTACTGTTGATAGTAGGGCGATTGGCGATAGCGGTTCACACAGGCATCGATCGCCGCTGTTTCTTCTAATTTGATATAGATCTCAGCAAAGTTTTTCGCGCCAAAAAAGTCCAAAGAATCTTGCGGTGAGCCAAAATAACAGAGCTTGCCCCCGGCTCCTAAGAACACAATTCGATCACACTCGGTAATGTTGTCGGTAGCATGAGTTACCAGCACGATCGTCCGGCCACCCTGATGAGCCAAGTCCCGCAGCAGCTCCATGAGCTGCTTATCTAACCCTGGATCTAGTCCCGAAGTTGGTTCATCTAAAAAGAACAACTTGGGGTTAGCCAGTAGCTCCACCCCAATACTCACCCGCTTTCGTTGACCACCACTGAGTTCACCAATAAAGGCATCGCGGCGATGGGTCATTTTGATATCACTCAAAGCCTGGTCAGTGACTTTTTCTAAATCAGTATCCGCCGGTAGCCGCAGTTTGGCCGCATAGAACAGCACTTCCCGCACCGTCAGATCTTTGTGAATAATGTCATCTTGGGGTACATAACCAATTTGGTTGCGATAGATATTAAAGTTCTGCCGCAGATTGGTGCCATTCAAATACACAATGCCGTTGGTTGGAGCTTCAATCCCCAACAAAGTGCGCATCAAAGTAGATTTTCCGGCTCCACTCCCACCGACCAAAGCCACAAATTGCCCCGGTTCTAATGAGAAAGACAGATCATCCAAACGTCGTTTATTGTTGGTTTCTAAGGTCAGATGATTCACATCTAACCGAATTTGATTGCCCTGATCGAGAATTTCTAACCGGCCACCCCGAATCGTCAAGATAAACGGCCCAATGGTAATTACCGCTCCCTCGGAAATAATCGCCGACTGTTGCACTCGCTGACCATCGACAAAGAGGCCATTGCTACTGCGATCGCGCAAAAGATATCGACCACCGGGATCTCGATCGATCGTGGCATGACAGCGAGAAATAGTGGGGGCATCGAGCTGCATGTTAGCAGTGCTATCCCGACCAATAATCACAGTGGCACTGCCTAGCTCCACCGACTGAATCGGCACAACTTTGCTGGCACTCATTACCTGCATCGGATTGACGTAGGTAATCTCGATAAAAGATCGCGGATCTAAGCCCACTTTCATTTTGGTGCCATTGGTCAGGCGATAGCCAGTGCTGGGATCTACCCGAGTGCGATCAATATATAATCCATTGCTACTAGGGGTTTTACCATCCCCATCAAAAATCCAATAGTCTTCACCGTCTTGGCGCAGGGTCGCCTGTCTGCGAGAAATCACCTGCCAAGTCTCTGGCACCGCCAAATCCACCATCTGCTGATCCCGGCCCAGAGTGTGCTGAGGGAGGCTGAGTTCCAGGATCACAATTTTTCCCTGGTTATCAACTTGCAGAAACGGGTTGGCGATCGAAACGGTTTTGACAGACATCTAAAATTAGGAATAATCTCTACTGAAGTATATAAAAAAAGCGCCCCATATCGGGCGCTTTGGCAGAAATTATAGCTTCACT
>JANOXZ010000675.1:0-4975 GCA_031418695.1 Synechococcales cyanobacterium VAR_35_metabat_10 | reverse complement strand
ATAGATCGATAAATGCTCTCATATCAAAAACTACCCCAATGGCTCAAATTTAGCTTAACATTCCCGTTGGTTTTTCTAAACGGGTGGCTAATTTTGCTACTTTATCATTCCTTACAACCGATTTCGAGCATCGTCATTACCGCTTGTTTAGTGACATTCTTGCTAGATTATCCGATTGGCTTTTTAGGACGGCGTGGACTACCACGAGCTTTGTCCATTGGCTTAGTTCTGGTTATTGCTGTTGCATTAGTGGGAGCAGTTAGTTTCGGACTATTACCGATCGTGTTTCGGCAGTTGGAGGAATTTGTCAACCGCCTCCCAGCTTGGCTGTCCGCTGGACAGCAACAAGTTACCAACCTCAGTATGCTTCCCATTTTTCAAGATATTCCGATCCAGTTAACTAATTTAACAGCCGGATTGAGCGATCGAGTTACTCAAACCTTACAATTAGCCTCACGTAAAGCGATCTTCCTAGCGTTGGATACTATCAACAGTGCTTTAAATTTGCTCTTAATTCTGGTTCTAACAATCTTATTAGTGTTTAGCGGCAAATCATTATGGGATGGATTATGGAGTTGGCTCCCAGCCCCTTGGAATGAGCGCATTCAAGATTCATTGAGGCAAAGTTTTCAGAGCTATTTTGCCGGTCAAGCGATCGTCTCGATAATTCAAGGAGTTTCACTCATGACTGTTTTTCTAGTGCTTCAAATTCCGTTTGGGTTGTTATTTGGATTGACAATCGGATTTGCCAGTCTGATCCCCTTTGGTGGCACCCTTACTGTTATTGTAATTAGCTCACTGCTAGCTTTCCAAAATATTTGGTTGGGACTCAAAGTTTTGCTAGTAGCGATAGTTGTGGGGCAGATTATTGATAATGCCATCGCCCCTCGGTTGATGAGCGGTATGACTGGACTCAATCCAGCGGTTGTCTTCATCTCTGTACTGACGGGATCTCAAGTGGGGGGACTGCTCGGACTCCTACTAGCTGTGCCGATTGCAGGGTTTATTAAACGGATTGCCGATTCTCTAAAAGAGAGACTACGCCAACAATTGAGAAGTTCTGTTGAATAATCGACACCGTTGGGAACTGACCTCGACTGAATAAACTAGACAATTTCCTTGAGCCAGCAGTTAAATCCTTAAGTTTGTTATCTCTATCAATAGGAAGAGATTACAGTTGGCAAATGATAGCTCAAAATCTGTCTATTTGGTGATTTACTTACTAGGTAATTTAGACTATAACTAGGTTGCAAACCATGACGAAACTTGTCGCCAAGGCCAACACTTTCTTATAGCTAAAAATTAGCAAAAAGATTAAGGAGATAATTGATGATTACCAAAGTAGGGCTGTGGATTGACCATCGGAAAGCTATTGTTGTAGCTGTAACCGAGAAAGGAGAACAGACGATCGAGATAACCTCGGATGCAGAAAAGCAACTGCGACGGGCTGGCGATCTGCCGCTGGAGGGTGCTTATGAGTCGCGTCAAATGCCTGCGGACGATAAACGCCAAAGAGCTTTTACCGGACAACTTAATACTTACTACGATGCGGTTATTGAGGGGATCCGACATGCCGACTCCATGCTGATCTTTGGACCGGGTGAAGCCAAAAACGAACTGAAAGAACGTCTGGCAGGAAGCAACCTCAGTGAGCGAATTGTCGGGATTGAAGCAGTGGATAAAATGACCAATCCACAAATCGCAGCGAAAACTAGAAAGTATTTTGCGGAGCAGCATTCATGAATAGAATTGAATCAAGAAACCTGATCTAGGAAAACTCATGCTTTACCTGCCTTGGCAACGGCTCCCGAAATGGAAATCGCCACTACATGGTTTGACGGCATTTTTGGTCGCGCTACTCCTAGCTACGGGCTGCGTTATTAATTTGGGTAGCAGTGGTGTTCAAGGGTCAGGCATAGTCAAGACCGAATCTCGATCGGTGACTGGATTCTCATTGATCGATTTTAAATCGGAAGGTAAAGTTATGGTGCAGCAGACCGGAAAAGAATCTCTCACCATTAATGCTGAGGATAATCTTCTGCCTCTGTTGGAAACTCGCGTAGCTGACCATATTCTCTACCTCGGCACCGTGAACGATGTTGATATTAATCCGACGAAGCCCATCGAGTTCATCATGGAAGTCAAAAGTCTAGAGAACTTCAATATGACTGGGGTTGGCAGTATTGAAGCGAAGGGGATTCAAGGGAAGCAGTTGACGATCGACCTGACTGGCGTGGGAAATATGGCGATCGAGGGCAGTGCTGATTCGTTAGATCTCCGCCTTGATGGGATCGGTAGCTATCGGGGCGATCGCTTTAAGACAAAGCAAGCAACTGTTCATAGTGATGGCGTAGGCAGTGCAGTGATCAATGTGAGTGACCAATTGGATGCCTCGGTATCTGGCGTAGGGTCAGTTGAGTATATTGGCTCTCCCAAAGTCCAAAAATCTGGACAGGGCATGGGGAACATCAAACAGCGAACTACTGAACCTAATTAAAGGATATTTATGATGAACAAAAGCAAATTTATCGGGGCTGTGGTTGGGCGTAGTGTTTATGCGGATGCGACAACTATGGCAGGTCAGGCATTCAGTTTCAGCAAACTATATCTGAGAAAATCAATGATGTTCAAAAAATCCCTTTCAAGACTTCTAGTAGCACTTACGCTATCGATCGCACTCTTTTTTGGCATTTGTCAACCGGCGATCGCAACCATTACCCAAATCGAAGAATATCCAGGGCAGATGCTCTATCAATCCCGACAAAATTTGCAAGATCAGACTGGAAAAGCTTGGCAAGCGATCGTATTCAAGCGTGTTCACCCAGAAGGAACTAACACGGTTTCCTTGAGGCTCATTAGTTTCCCTGGTGTAATGGAATTCGACCACAATCAACCGCTTACTTTGTTGACATCTTTGGGTAAGGCTCTAACCGCCAACGACATCTCCAACAATATTTCCCAGGACAACGCTCCTCCTCCGAACGTTGCAGAATACGATATCAAAGTAGTTTTACCACAGTTGAAACTTGGGTTGAAAGACCAAAAGCCCATTGAACTCACTTTACCTGTCACTACAGGCGCGGCAATCAAATTAGAGATTCCATCTACAATGATTCAAGAGTGGCAAACGCTTTCGGCTTATTAACTATTCTACAAAACTTTAGCCTGATGGAGCTACTATGGAACCTATTCGAATCTTTTACTTTTCAGATGTGCTCTGTGTTTGGGCTTACATTGCCCAGATTCGCCTTGATGAACTCAAGGCAACCTTTCAAGACAAGATAAGCATTGAGTATCACTTTGTTCCGGTTTTTGATAATGCCCATGAAAAGCTGGACAAACAGTGGCACGATCGGGGTGGACTCCAAGGCTATAGTGATCATGTTCATTCTGTCGCTAAGAAATTCAATCACATCAAAGTTCATCCAGATATTTGGACTCAAGATAATCCAGCATCATCAACATCTTGTCATTTATTTCTGCGGGCGATTCAACTCTTAGAAGTGCGTGGCATCATTCAACCCTCAGAAAAGATGTTTGAAAAAGTAACTTGGGCATTGCGTGAAGCCTTTTTTACCCAACGAGCAAACGTTTCCGAGCGTAAGATCCAATTTGCCATTGCAGAGAAAATTGGGCTACCGATCGCTGCTATCCAAGCTCAAATTGATAGTGGTGAGGCATATGCCCAGCTATCCAAAGATTTTGATTTGGTTAAAGAACACATCATAACGGTCAGTCCTACTTTGATTTTCAACGAAGGACGGCAAAGACTCAATGGGAATGTTGGTTATCGAGTAATCGAAGCCAATATTCGTGAATTGCTCCAAAACCCTCCAGGAGAACAATCTTGGTGTTAAACATGATTTATTCAATAGAGTTTTAATGAAATGCAACTACTTATTTTTGTCACTATTCTCCTGCTTTTTATCGTGCTTTGCTATTTCAAACTCTTGCGTCCCTGGCAACTTTGTTGGGGAGCGACAGATGATGAAATCAAACGTGTAATGTCTGGGGACGAAATTGTCCAAAAGCCTGACTTTGTTGCTACAAGGGCAGTCTCGATCGAAGCTCCACCAACTGAAGTATGGAAATGGATCGTCCAAATTGGCTCTGGTAGGGCTGGTTTTTATAGTATCGATTTTATCGACAATGCCAACGTGCCGAGTTCGAGAGATGTTCTACCAAAATATCAAAGAATCGAGCAAGATTACTTTATTCCATTCACTCCTAACCAAAAGAATGGAATGTGGGTGAAAGATTATCGAGAATCTGAGTATATCTTATGGTGGGATAGAAAAGGAAATGGGACATGGGGATGGTTCTTGCAGCAAACGGGAGCAGGTAATACCAGGCTTGTAACCAGATTAAGAACAGAATATGATTTTAGCTTTCCTTGGATTATTTATTACATTCTCTTTGATTGCGGAGATATTTTCATGATGAGTAAATGTATGTTAGGGATCAAAGAAAGAGCAGAAAAGAGCTTATTCGATCGTCAGATCGAATCGGGATAATACTGAGGTAAAGAGAATCAGATGAACTAATACTGTGAAATTAATAATAGATAATGGTGAGGAAGACATGAGTAATAGCATCCCTTTTACCATCGAACAGTTCTTTCAGGTTTTCGAGAAGTACAATCAAGCGATATATCCAATTCAGTTTGTACTTATTTTAGTAGCGGTTGTAGTAATTTTACTGGCAGCAAGTCGTAAGCTATCCAGAAACAGAATTATTTCAGGACTACTTGGGTTGCTCTGGCTCTGGACAGGGATCGTATATCATTTAATTTTCTTTACAGCAATCAGCCCACCCGCGTATTTGTTCGGGGCATTGTTCATTCTTCAAGGTTTGTTATTTGTATACGAAGGCGTAGCAAGAAACAGATTGAATTTTCGTGCTAGCCGAAGATTTGACGGTATTCTCGGCGCGGTATTTATTGCTTATGCGCTGGTGATTTATCCATTAATCGGCT